>JAAYEM010000084.1 GCA_012728725.1 Tissierellia bacterium
CTCCAGAAGAGGTCCACAATGTTATAGAGAGTAAATTAAAATAAAAAAATAGATAAATAATTAAAATAAATATTGACAAAATGAAATATTCCTATTAGAATAGTATTTAAGCAAAAAATAAATAACATGTTCTTATCAAGAGTGGTGGAGGGAACTGGCCCAGTGAAACCCGGCAACCTGTGTTTAACACAAGGTGCTAAGTCCAGCGGTATTAGATTATATCTAATACCGAAAGATAAGAAAGAGTAAAGCCTCTTTCTTATGAAGAGGTTTTTTTTATTAACCTCTATAAAAATTATAGAGGTTTTTTTGTAGCAAAATTTGTGTGCTTAATAAAGGGGGCATTTTATGATTAGAATAGAAAATTTATCAAAAAGCTTTACAAATGGTAATAGCAAATTATGGGCTCTAAAGGATATCAACCTCCAGATAAATAAAGGGGAAATATTTGGAATTATTGGATTAAGTGGAGCCGGAAAATCTACCTTGATTAGATGTATAAACCGGTTAGAGGAACCTACTGAGGGAAGAATATATATAGATGGGAAGGATATTACCTCCTTAGATAAAAAGGAACTGAGGAAGGTACGCAAAGAAATTGGAATGATCTTTCAACATTTCAATCTCCTATCTCAGAAAAATGTATTTAAAAATATTGCCTTTCCCTTGGAATTGGAAGGCCTTCCCCAGAGGGAAATACATTCTAGGGTAAATACCCTGCTGGAATATGTGGAATTAGCTGATAAAAAGGATGCCTACCCAGCCCAATTAAGCGGGGGACAAAAACAAAGGGTAGCCATTGCCAGGGCCTTGGCCAACAATCCTAAGATACTACTAAGCGATGAGGCTACCTCAGCCTTGGATCCAAAGACTACAAAATCCATATTGGAACTGCTCAATAGGATAAGGAAGGAATTTGGTCTAACCATTGTGCTCATTACCCACCAAATGGAGGTAGTCAAAGATATATGCGATAGGGTGGCCATAATTGAAGATGGATCCATTATAGAAATGAATACGGTGGAGGAACTATTTAAAAATCCAAAGACTCAAACAGCCCGCACCTTTATTAATAGTATAAAAACTGATGTAGAAGAAGAGATAATTAAACCAGATGGATTTAAGGGAACCCTTATTAGGCTTGCTTATTTAGGGGATAGTGCCAAGAAACCAATTGTATCTCAAATGATTAAAAAATTTGGTATTGAAGTAAATATTCTATCTGGAAATATTAATGAGCTGATGAGTACCAGTGTAGGCCACCTGATTCTGGAGCTTACAGGCAATGAGGATGAACTAAACAAAGCTATAAATTATCTTAAAAGTCAAAATGTAAGTGTGGAGGTGATAAAATGATAGAACTACTTATCCCTTCCCTCTTTGAAACAGTATATATGGTATTTTTTGCTACACTGTTTTCATTAGTGATAGGTTTTCCATTAGGAATAATACTGGTAATATCTGAAAGCAATGGCATATGGGAAAAACCCTTACTTAATAAAATTTTAAACGGTATTATAAATATCCTTAGATCCTTTCCCTTTATAATACTGATGATATTAGTTTTTCCCATATCCAGATTGATTGTAGGGAAAACCATTGGTACTACCGCTACCATTGTCCCCCTATCCATAGCAGCTGCACCTTTTGTAGCTAGGATAATAGAATCATCCTTAAAGGAAGTGGATAAAGGGGTAATTGAATTAAGCCTTTCCATGGGAGCTACAGTACCTCAGATTATTTTTAAAGTTTTGATTCCAGAAGCAATGCCTTCTTTAATACTAGGCATTACTTTGACCATAATCAATTTAATTGGCTATTCAGCTATGGCTGGTGCCATTGGAGGAGGTGGATTAGGAAATTTAGCTATTAGGTATGGATTATACAGATTTCAAACTGATGTTATGATAGCCTCTGTTCTAATAATTATATTATTAGTTCAAGGCATCCAATATATAGGCAATAAATTATCAACAAGTATTAGTAAAAAGTAAGGGGGAATTGAATTGAAAAGGTTTGTATTAATCATTACAAGTATCGTATTAGCTTTGACTTTTGTAGGATGTAGTAAAGATGCAGGCTCTAACAATGTTATTAGGATAGGTGTATCTCCTGTACCTCATAAAGAATTGGTTGAGTTGGTAGTTGAGGATTTAAAAGAAGAAGGAATAGAATTGGAAATTATAGAGTTTGACGATTATGTAAAACCAAACCTTGCTCTAGCAGAAAAGGAATTAGATGCTAACTTCTTCCAACATGAACCCTATATGAACAATTTTAAGGAAGAAAATAATATAGATATCGTTTCCATTGGAACTGTCCATGTTGAACCCATGGGATTATATTCTAATAAATATAAGTCCATAGATGAATTGCCAGATGGAAGCGAAATCGCTATTCCAAACGACCCAACTAATGAAGGTAGAGCATTACTACTCCTTGAAAAGCATGGATTGATCAAATTAAATCCTGATGCAGGCATACTTGCAACTGCTGAAAATGACATTGTAGAAAATCCCAAAAATTTAAAATTCAATTCATTAGAAGCAGCATACCTGCCAAGGGTTTTAGATGAAGTAGACGGCGCTATCATAAATGGTAACTATGCTTTAGAAGCAGGCTTGGTGCCAACTGAAGATTCATTAGTTTTAGAAGGCAAGGATTCACCTTATGCTAATATAGTAGCCGTAAGAGCAGGAGAAGAAAAGGAAGAAAAGTATGTCAAATTATTAGAAGCTCTACAAAGTGAAAAGGTAAGAAAGTATATAGAAGAAAACTATGGTGGAGGAGTTATACCTGCATTTTAAGAATAGGCCGGTTAGACCGGCCTATTCTTTTGTTATGTATCCTTTACTAAAGGCATCTTCTATAATATTTTTGGTCAATTCCCATAACTTTTCGGATGATTCCTTTATTGGAGCAACCCTTTTATATATATCCTTTTTGGGAACACCATATTTTTTCCAAGTTCCACCACCAGAATAATAATTGTTCAACAAAGGCTGGAGCCTATCCATGGAGGCAGCAAATAAGGCTTCCTTGGTCTTCATCTCTTCAAACTCCTCCCATAAGCTCCTCAACTCTTTACCTTTATCCTCATCTAGCATTCCAAATATTTTATCTGCCCCAATTAGTTCCCTTTCCTTTTTGCTCTTGTTGCTTTCCACATCATAACAAAAAGTATCTCCTGCATAAATTTCTACTAAATCATGTACCAAGAGCATTTTTATTACCTTACATACATCTATATCTTCATCTGCATACTCGGAAAGAACTAAGGCCATCACTGCAATATGCCAGGAATGTTCAGCATCATTCTCCCTTTTTGATTTATCGATTAAAGTGGTTTCCCTTAGTATGGATTTCATCTTATCCAGTTCTACAATAAATTCAATATCCTTATTTAACCTTTCCCCAGTCAAAAGATCATCCCCTTGCATAATTTATATTATTTTTCCCTATTTAGTGTAACATATTTAGTATATCTGGGTAAATAATATTTAAAAAGGGAGGTATCCGTATGGCCAGGGGCAGAAAAAGGTCTGGAAGAAGTTTACTTTTAAATCCCTGTATAAGTTTTCATCATTATACAGAACCTAAGATTGAAGATACAGCTGCAGATGTATACTATAAAACTGAAAGAAAATTGCCCGATTCTCAAGTTGCTATTCCAACCTACCACGCAGTAATAGAAGCAAAAGAATGGGTAGACAATTACAACCAAAAATAGGGAGAAAACTTGGAGGAGTGGGAATGACCAAAAGAAAATCAAAGGAAACAAAAGAAAAGAATATGGCAAAACCTATTGAAAATCAAAGGTACGCAGCCTATTACGATATTAAGGGTTTACAATCAGAATCCAGGGTGCCCATTCCTACATTAGAAGGTGTAATCAGGGCTAAAGAATGGGTGGAGGAAAATCAAAAGTAGGAGTAGAATTCTACTCCTACTTTATTTGTGACAATTTTTTGTATAGCTCATACCTTTCCATGGCATCCCTTTCTGCCTTCCCATACAATCCTTCTGCTAATTCTGGGAAAGAATTTTCAATTTGAGAATACCTTATCTCCCCTAGTATAAAATCCCTAAAGGACTCTTTAGGCTCTTTAGAGTCTAAAATAAAGGGGTTCTTGCCTTCCTCTTTTAACCTTGGATCGAATCTATATAGATGCCAGTATCCAGCCTCCACAGCCTTTTTCTGTTGGGCCACAGTCCTACCCATCCCCATCTTTATTCCATGGCTAACACAGGGGGCATAGGCTATTATTAAGGAAGGTCCTTTATAGGATTCAGCCTCTAACAGGGTTTTTATAGTATGGTTCATATTTGCACCTAAAGCTACCTGGGCTACATATACATATCCATAAGTGGCTGCCATCAGCCCCAGATCCTTCTTCTTCTGCCTCTTCCCTGAATATGCAAACTTGGCTGCAGCTCCTGTAGGGGTAGCTTTAGAAGATTGGCCTCCCGTATTTGAATATACCTCTGTATCAAATACCAAAATATTTACATCCTCCCCAGAAGCTAAAACATGATCCAGGCCTCCAAATCCTATATCATAGGCCCATCCATCTCCCCCTACTATCCATATGCTCTTCTTGATTAGATAATCCTTCCTTTTTAGTATCTCCCTTATAATCTCATTATCCCTATACTTTGTATCCTCTATAATATTCAATAGCTTATTAGATATCTCCTTAGACTTCTCCCCGTCATCCATATGCTCTATCCACTCTTTAAACACTTTGCTACACTCATCACCTATATTCCTCCTTATTCCTTCCAGCATAAGATCCCTAATCTTCTCCCTAATCTGCTTTACTGCCAAATGCATTCCTAATCCATATTCTGCATTATCCTCAAATAAGGAATTCCCCCAGCTAGGACCTTTGCCCTCATGGTTTTTAGTAAAGGCAATACTAGGTGCACTGGCTGCCCATATGGATGAACAACCGGTGGCATTAGCTATCATCATCCTGTCCCCAAACAATTGGGTGGCCAATATTAAATAGGCAGGCTCCCCACAACCAGCACAGGCTCCATGAAACTCCAGTAGGGGTTTAGCAAATTGGCTGCCCTTCAAGGTGGTTTTAGGCATTAAATTATCCTTATATCTTACATTATTTGCTAGATATTCCCAGTTATCCTTTTGCCTTTCTATTTCATCCTCTGCCTTAACCATTACCAATGCCTTTTCCTTGGCTGGGCAAATATCGGCACAATTTCCACATCCTGTACAGTCCAGAGGACTCACTTGAATCCTAAACTCCAATCCCTCTAACCCCTTCCCCACTGCTTTTATGGTGTCAAAGCCTTCTGGGGCATTTTTCTTTTCCTCTTCATTTAATAAGAAGGGTCTGATTACAGCATGGGGACATACAAAGGCACATTGGTTGCACTGGATGCAGTTTCCTCTTTGCCATTGGGGTATCATCACTGCTATACCCCTCTTCTCATAAGCAGTAGTACCTAAAGGGAAGCTGCCATCTTCAATTCCTAAAAAGGCAGAGGTAGGTAGCTCATCCCCTTCATGCCTTGCCATAGGTCTCTGTATCCTTTTTACAAACTCAGGTTCATCCTTTGCCTCTCCATATTCCTCATCATATACTTGGCCCCAAGTATCTGGAACATCTACCTTATATAGTTCCCTGATTCCCCTTTCTATAGCCGTATAGTTTAACCTTACTATTTCCTCCCCTTTTTTACCGTAAGTCTCTTGAACAAATTCCTTTAAATGCTTTTCAGCTTCCTCTATTGGCATAACATCTATTAATTTAAAGAAGGCTGCCTGCATTATCATATTAATTCTACTTCCTAGCCCAATTTCCTGGGCAATCCTTTCCCCATCTATAACATAGAAATTGATATTATGGTCTTTTATATACTTCTTCATTTGGGATGGTAGGTATTCCTCTAATTCTTCTTTATTCCAAGGGCAGTTTAATACAAAGGTACCTCCATCCTTTAAGCCTTTCAATATATCATAATGGTATATATAGGATTTATTGTGGCAGGATACATAATCGGCATCATAAACCAAATAGGTAGATTTAATAGGGGCCTCTCCAAATCTTAGGTGGGAAATGGTGGTTCCTCCAGATTTTTTGCTGTCATATTCAAAATAGCCCTGGGCATACAAGGGGGTATTGTCTCCAATTATCTTTATGGCCATCTTATTGGCTCCTACTGTACCATCAGACCCAAGTCCCCAGAATTTACACTGAATATTTCCTTTTGGAGAGGTATCAATTCTCTCTTCTATTTCCAAAGAGGAATTGGTCACATCGTCTACAATACCTATGGTAAATCCATCCTTAGGATTTTCCTTCCTTAAATTTTCATATACTGCTATTATTTGGGATGGACTTGTATCCTTCAATCCTAATCCGTATCGGCCTCCCACTATTAAAGGCTTAATATCAGAATCGTAGAATAAGGATTTTACATCCAGGTATAAAGGTTCTCCCAAAGAACCAGGTTCCTTGGTCCTATCTAGGACTGCTATCCTTTTCACCGTATTGGGTAGGACTTTGAAAAAATGCTCCTTGGAAAAGGGCCTATATAGATGTACCTTTATTAGCCCAGTCCTTTGGCCTTGACCATTTAAGTAATCTATAACTTCCTCTATGGTTTCACAAACAGAACCCATGGCAACTATTATATCTTCTGCTTCCTCATGACCATAATAATTGAAGGGCTTATAATCTCTTCCAGTTAACCTATTAATCTTATTCATATATTCCTCTACTATATAGGGTATCCTCTGGTAATAGGGATTGGCCACTTCCCTTCCCTGGAAATATATATCTGGATTTTGGGCAGTTCCTCTTAATACAGGCCTTTCTGGATTCAAGGATCTATTTCTAAACTCATCTACCTTCTTAAAATCCAGTAATTCTTTCAACTCCTCATATTCTATAACTTCTATCTTCTGTATTTCATGGCTGGTCCTAAAGCCATCAAAGAAATGGAGAAATGGAACCCTTCCCTTTATGGCTGAAAGATGGGCAACTCCTGCTAAATCCATCACTTCCTGCACGCTATTTGAGCAAAGGATGGCAAATCCCGTCTGCCTGGTTGCCATTACATCCTGATGATCGCCAAATATACTGAGGGCATGGGTGGCTATTGCCCTGGCACTAACATGGAATACTGCAGGTAGTAATTCTCCAGCCATCTTATACATATTGGGTATCATAAGGAGCAAGCCTTGAGAGGAAGTATAGGTGGTAGTTAAAGCTCCTGCCTGTAAGGAACCATGCACTGTTCCAGCTGCACCTGCTTCCGATTGCATTTCTATCACCTTAACTGCCTGGCCAAATATATTTTTCCTTCCTGTACTAGACCAAGCATCCACCAACTCAGCCATTGGGGAAGAAGGGGTTATGGGATATATGGCTGCCACATCAGTAAAGGCATAGGAAATATATGCTGCCGCCTCATTCCCATCCATAGTTCTCATTTTCCTAGACATAAAATACCTCCTTTTCCTATTCTATATCTAGTATTTTACAAATTTAAATAATAATACAAAAAAATAGAGTAAATAGTAGAATCTACTATTTACTCTATTCATGTAAGGGTCTATTAAAGTTTTATTATATGCCTCTTAATTTGTTTAATATAATTCTTTGTTCTACTGAAGCAACCAATCTTCTGGTATAGGCTACCGTATCTGGGTTAACACTAATGCTGGTTATTCCTTCCTGTACTAGGAACTCAGCAAACTCTGGATACTGGGATGGACCTTGGCCGCAGATGGATATGGTCTTTCCATATTTATGGGCTGCTTTAATTAAAATGGATATGGCCCTTTTAACGGCTTCATTCCTCTCATCAAAGTAGCCCATATTGTTTAGAATACCTGAATCCCTATCTGCCCCCATTACAAGCTGAGTTAGGTCGTTGCTTCCTATACTAAATCCATCTACCATTTGTGCAAACTCTTCTGCCTGGAATACCACCGATGGTACTTCTGCCATAATCCAAATTTTAAAATTCTCATTCTGAACTAAACCTTCTTCTGCCATTATTCCCTTTACCTTCTCAAGTTCCCATGTAGTTCTTACAAAAGGCAGCATGGCATATACATTGGTCAGGCCGTACTCTTCCCTAACCTTCTTTAAGGCTCTACACTCTAGCCTAAATCCTTCTTCATACTCTGGAGATATATACCTGGATACTCCCCTCCAGCCTATCATTGGATTGGCCTCTATAGGTTCTACTTCGTCTCCACCTTTCAATCCCCTAAACTCATTGGTCCTAAAATCGCTAAGCCTTACCACTACTGGTCTTGGGTAGATCTCCTGGGCAACCATTGTAATCCCTTCTGCAAGCTTATCTATCATCAATTGGCCTTGACCAGTTTTTACTAAATACATGGGATGGGCCCCAATCATGTTGGTAAATATAAATTCAGTCCTCATTAGCCCAATTCCATCAAAGGGTAAATGTTTATACTTTTCAATTAAGGATGGCTCTCCTAGGTTCATATATATTTTGGTAGCAGTTATAGGAGCCAACTGGTTTAACAATTCCTCATCAATAGCCCCTCCCTGGGACACCTTTACTTCCCTTTCATCCTTCTTGTCTTCTTGGAGGACAACCCCTTCATAAACTACTCCTCTCTTGGCATCTACAGTTATTTCCATACCTTCCTTTAATATTTCCGTTGCACCTTTAGCTCCAACTATACATGGAATTCCCAATTCCCTAGACACTATAGCAGCATGGCAGGTCCTACCCCCTTCGTCTGTTACTACTGCATTGGCCCTTCTCATTGCTGGAACCATATCTGGATTAGTCATAACAGTAACTAATATATCTCCCTCTTCTACCCTATCTATTTCCGATATATCTTTTATAGTTTTTACCTTGCCTGAAGCTATTCCTGGAGATGCTGCCAGTCCTCTAACCAACATCTTTAATTCCTTTTCCTCTTTAACTTGCTCTGCCACAGTAGAACCTCCTTTTAATGTTGTTATTGGTCTAGACTGTAATATATACAGTTCTTTAGTATCCTTATCGAAACCCCATTCAATATCCTGGTGTGATCCGTACAATTCTTCTATCCTTAACCCGTAATCAGCCAGTTTGATTATCTCATCATCGGTTAAGCATTGTTTATTTACATATTCATATCCTAAGTAATCTCCAACATTTATCTCTACAGTACCAACGCCCACATCCTTTTTGACCACCATGCTAGTCTTCTCAGCAATATGTTTCTCTATAATCTTTTTATCTTTTTTGGATACTATATACTCATCAGGGGTTACAGTCCCAGATACTACAGCTTCACCTAAACCCCAGCTTGCATTTATCATTATTTCATCGGTATTATTGTTTATTGGATTAGCAGTAAACATTACTCCCGATTTCTCACTATTGATCATCTTTTGAACTACTACACTTAAGGCTACCTGGGAGTGATCAAAGCCTTGATTTTCTCTATAATATATAGCTCTAGCTGTCCATAGGGAAGCCCAACATTTTCTTATGTGATTTAATAATTCCTCTTCTCCACTAATATGAAGATAAGTATCCTGTTGACCCGCAAAGGAGGCTTCAGGTAGGTCTTCTGCAGTTGCTGAGGACCTTACAGCTACTTCAGAATTTTCAATTCCTACTTTTTCATTATGTTTCTTGTAGGCCAATTTGATTTCTTCCACCAAATCCTCTGGTATCTCCGATTGGTTGATTAAATCCTGTATCTCACCACTTGCCTTTTGTAATTCAATGGAATCTTCCACATCTAAACTTTCAATGATCTCCTTTATTTTCCCTCTCAAGTTAGATTTTTCTATAAAGTAGGTATAGGCTCCAGCTGTAACGCAAAATCCTGGAGGTACATCTAATCCCCTCTGGGTTAGTTCTCCTAAGTTAGCACCTTTCCCACCAACAATTGGTATATCCCCTTTGTCAATTTCATTAAACCATTTGATGTACTTGAACTTTTCCATTAATTTAACCTCCTACTTTTATAATATCATACATATATTATAGCACATTTAAATATATATGCTATACTATTTAATAAATTTTTAAAACAAATATGCCTTAAGTATATTTTTTCTTAAGGCATTAAATTCAATTCATCAACTTTCTATTACAATATCCAAACCTAGGATAGCTGCAAGCCTATCATTCATATCCTTCACCTGGGCTGAAATAGTTATATTTACCTTGTTATTATCTATACTAATATAGAAATCGGAAACGTATATTTCCTCCTTTAAGGCACCTACAAACCAAGGCCTATTCCTTACATCAATATCCCCTATTTCCTTGCTGGCAGACAAGAATTTCCCATTAGTATCAAATAGGTATATCAAACTAATATTGGGATTTTTATCTATTATTTCTTTATATATTCCATCATGGGCTTGCAAATTAAAGGTCCTTATATCCCGGTTTTCCCTTATCTCCTTTACAATAGTCATATTGTCATCTATTATACTTTTCAAAGTTTCCTCATCCAAGGTAACCTTTGAATGATATCTAATCTGCTCATCTAACTCCTTATTCATCCTATTGAGCTTAAAGGCACTATTATTTATTTCATCCATAATGGCAGTCTGTTCCTCTATAGAGGTGGCTATTTGCTGAGTTCCTAAGGCTGCCTCTTCAGATATGGAATTGATTATATTTAAGCTTTCAATGATCCTGTCAATTTCCCTTAATTGCTTGTCCATCTTTTCATCAGTTGTTTCTATTACATTTCTGATGGCATCTAAGGTATCCTTAGTTTCTTCAAAGGATATCTGGGTTTCCCGGGCCAGTTCTGCATCCTTCTCCTCTTCCATTACCCCTTCTCCAAGATTGCTTAATAGGATATTTATATCCTCTTTAAACCCTTCAATCATATTGTTTATATTATCTGTAGCATCCCTAGTCATATCAGCTAATTTTCTTACTTCTTCTGCCACTACTGAAAATCCTCTACCATATTCCCCAGCCCTTGCTGCCTCTATAGCTGCATTTAGTGCCAGTAGATTGGTCTGCTCAGATATATCCTTTACCATTTCCACAATATTATTTATTTCAGCTACATTTTGGGAAATGGTCTCTATATTTTTGACCAATCCCTGATTTCTAGCCATCCTATTTTCCATATTTAATATTAGCTTGTCCAGTATATGAGCGGTCTCCACAAAAGATTCATTGGTCCTTTGCCAGCTCTCTTTAACCTTTTGGTTTTCTTCAGTAGTTTCTTTAGAAATGGCCCTTAAATTTTCGTTTAATAAGAGTAGTTCTCCAACCCTATTCTTTTGCTCTTCTGCTCCAATGGCTATTTCTTCTATTGCAGTAGCCACCTCATTAATGGATTGGCTGGCTTCTTCTATTGATAAGGTCAATTCATCAGTTATGCTTAAAGTCTTGTGGGAAGAATATGTAATCTGGGCAAGTGCTTCCCTATAATTATTTAATATATTATTCAAACCCTCACCTATTAAACCATACTTTTTGCCTTTGATATCAAATTTCTTAGACAGATTCCCCTTAGCAACTTCCCTTATTCCCTTCTCTATTTCCCTTATCTTATCCCCTTTATTTGAAATTATATAGGAGAGGATTTCTAATAATAGCATTAGGCTGACACCAGTGTAAAAGTAGACAGGAATAGGATAATAGGTGAAGAGAAATCCTATTATTAGTATCAGCAATAATCTTAGTATTATGATGGTAATCCCTCCTTCTTTTTAGATATATACTCAATATTCTACCATATAATAGTAAATTTCTAAACATATTTTAAAAATAAAATAGAATAAAGAAAAATCCCGTAGGCATACGGGATTAGAAGAAACTACCGTTTGTAAATAGTATTACTAACAATAGGAAGAAGAATAATAAGGAATCATCTCTCCTATTAAACCAAGCATCGTTATTAAACAATATTACCAAAAGCAGGAAGAAGAATAACAATTCATCGTCTACATCGCCAAACATACCACCAAAACCTCTTCTTTTTCCACCTTTTACATTTACTTCATCAGACATTCAAAATACCTCCTTTATTGTTTCCTCACTGTATTCTATGAAACAATCCCCATCATGGTTACTCTTTTATAATATTTATTATAATTTTGGAAAAAATACTTGTAAGAATAATTAAAGGAGTGATGTAATGGATACTTTAGCCTTAATATTAGTAATTGTAGGAGCCCTTAACTGGGGATTGATTGGTCTATTTCAATTTGATCTAGTTGCCAGGATTTTCGGAGGTGTCAATGCTCCCATAAGTAGGCTTATATATGGATTGGTAGGTTTGGCAGGCTTATATTCCTTTAAATTTTTGTTTAGGGACAGGGTGAAAATAGATTAAGCACCAAAAACAAAAGACATTTTCTTATGATAAAAATGTCTTTTGTCTATCTATTATATAATCAAAAGCTTTTAAAATATATCTATTAAAAATATAAACAATATTATAAGTAATAGGCTTTCATCAAATTTTTTTCCATATCCTCTGCCAAATCCTCCACAAAGGAATAAGAAGATTAACAATATAAATATTATACTGCTCTTGTCATGATATAAATCCTGTAATAGATTAGCCATTATTCACAACCTCCCCAAAATATACTTTATTATATTGTATTCAGGCCAATTATTTTGGTTACAAAAACCCCAATGGATTAAAAGCTTATTTATAAATACACCCTTCCTTTCAATATTTGGAAAATATCACAACACAGAGAAAAAGCTTCCCAAATGGCGTTGCCATTTGGGAAGCTTTTTAAAGTTCTCTTTTCAATTCCATTATAGATTTAGTAGATATCTTGTTTTTATCTATATTTAGTAAACTAATTGCCTTTTCCAGGTCTTCCTTTTTTTCTACCTCTATCTCCATATAGGGATAAGGATAAGTATTTTCATCCCATCTATCTAAATCAAATCTTATATTATCATATTCATAAGAGGTCCTTTCCTTGTATCCTATATCGGTTATTTCATAGCCCAAATCTTTTAATATGGATATTAGTGATTCCTTGTCATCTATTTTAGTACTTACTTCAATATTTTGCCTTGCCCCTTCCCTAGCTATGTTCTTTTTCAGTGTTAAATGAATGACCGATTGATTAGTCAATATATATTTAGTCTCCCTAATCCTTAAATAACCATTCAACTCTTTTTCAATATATCTATCCTTTGAGTCTATAAGGATATTGGTCTGTTCTTCTTTGGATATTAATTTTGCTCCTATATCCTTTAAACTCCTCTCCATACGGTCTAAATCTATATTTAAAACCTTTACCTCTATTTCCTTGGCCATATTTTTGCCTCCTCTAATATCCCCAAATTACAGCTAGTTCCATAGTTTACCCATTGTATGCTTCCTCATCTACAATAACAGTAAGATCAGGATGTAGTAATAGAATAGAAGCAGGTAGTCTAGTACTTATCTTATCACCTTTTAACAATTCCTTTATAACATTAGATTTCCTAATTCCATTAGCCAATAATAATATTTTTCTAGCCTTCATAATACTTCCTATCCCCATAGTTATTGCAAACTTAGGTACATCCTCTATAGAATCGAAAAACCTAGAATTGACTTCTATGGTGGATTGGGTCAATTTAACTATGCTGGTACCTACATTTAACTCATCATCTGGTTCATTAAAGGCTATATGACCATTTTCTCCAATGCCCAATACTTGAACATCTATGCCTCCCTTTTCTTCTATTAATCTATCGTATTCCTTGCAATGTTTTTCCAAATCTGGAGCATTTCCATCTGGAATATAGGTGTTTTCAGGCTTAATATTTATATGATCAAAAAATACATCCTTCATATAATAATGATAGCTGTTGGGATTACCTTTGTCTATTCCCACATATTCATCCAAATTAAAGGTGGTAACCTTAGAGAAATCCAACCCCTCTTCTTTATGAAATCTTATTAACTCTTTATACATGCCTACAGGTGTGCTTCCTGTGGCCAACCCCAATACTAGATCAGGTTTTCTATTCATCTCCTCCCTGATTATATCGGCTGCTCTTTTGCTAAGACCTTGGTAATCCTTTTCAACAATTAATTTCATTGTATCTCCCCCTATACTAGTTTTTTGGGCTTAAAATCTATATAATCACTTGAAACACAGTAAAATTGAATTCCATCTATTTCATCTTCTACAACAAACCTATGACCTTCTGCATGTAAATGGCCATATATGCAGATATCCACATCATACTCCTTCATAATATCTACAAATTTGTTGGGATTTGAATCCATGTTGAAGGGAGGATAATGTAGCATGGCTATTTTTATATCCACACTTGAATCTATGCTGGCAAGGGATAATTTCAATCTATTTAGCTCCCTATTAAATATCTTTTCATCATGGGAATCAAACCCCTCCGAATCCTCTGATATCCAACCCCTGCTGCCTCCAATACCTATATTCCTATATACATAACTGGTATTTTGAAGGAAGGTTATACTTTCTAAATTTAATTCTCTTAGCTTTTTTGGGCCCTGCCACCAATAATCGTGATTTCCTTTAGTCACAATCTTAAGGCCTGGTAATTCATCTATCCTTTTTAAATCATAATAAGCCTCCTCTAGCTTCAAGGCCCAGGATATATCCCCTGGCAATAATACCAGATCATCATCTTTAACTATTTGTCTCCAATTGTTAAAAATTTTATCCTCATGATTTGACCATTTTTCACCAAATACATCCATTGGTTTCTCCTTTGAATAATCCAAATGCAAATCTCCTATTCCATAAACCAAGCGATCACCTCGATTATCTTAAAGTTAAACTTTAAGTCACAAATAGCTTAAATGCTGATTTATAATAATTAATCTAATAGATTAACTTAAATTTATCAAATTATATTTTACCCCTAAACCCTCTAGAATCTCCCTTTCTCTATGGTGGCAGGTAAATAGTATTACCTGCTTGTCTTTACTTATATGGCTTAAAAACTTCATTGCATTAGCCAGTCTTTCATTATCATATTGAATAAAACAATCATCCAATATAAGGGGTAACCTTTCCCCTTTTAAAGAAGATATTATTGAAAACCTCAATGCAAAATATAGTTGATCTATGGTTCCTCCACTTAAATTATCAATATGGATTATTTCCTTAGTTGAAGGATTCTCTACGGTAATATCTAAATGGTCGTTTATTCTTACCTGATTATACTTACCATCTGTTATTAGACTGATTATTTGACCCACCTTTTTATTAATGGTTGGCGCAAATTGATTATGTATTTCTTGGGATATAGATTGTATAATTTCTTTTGCCATATTAATAGACTTAATCCTATTATCAAATTCCTCAATCCTTTTTTCAAGCCTACCTATTTCCTCCTCTATATCCACCAATCTTCCTATTTCCTCATTTAAACTATCAATCCTTTCCCCTAACCGGGCATATCTTTCCCTCATATTAGAAATATCCTCTTCCTTATCCTTTATCCTCTTCATTATTTCTGATACATCAGTTGGATTTTCCATCTGTAAGTATTCTTCATCATAATTATTCAATTCAATTCTTAATTCCTCTAAGCTAGTATCAACCAATATCCTATCTAAAATTTCTGCCTTCCTTTCTTTATCCTTTATTAAATTGTCATAATCCCTCTTTTTATCCAATCCTTTTTTGAATTCTTCCATATTAGAGGAATTGTTTTTTTCAATTATATAGTCCAACTCTTCCTTTATTGCTACTATTTCCTTTTCTTTAACCTGTAAATCCTCAATAATCTTGTTCATATACTCTTTTGTTTCCTTGTATTCACTCTGCCTTTTAGATAGGTCCATGACTTTTATACGCAATTCATCATATAACCTATTAAATACAGCCCTTGACCCACAATTGTATTTTAATAGGATCTCCTCCTCTTCCCTTTCTATATGGGATATCCTATCCTTCCTCTCTTCCTCCTCTTTCCTTATATTTTGAATTTCCACATTTAAATTATATTTTTCTTCATCCATGGTTGCAATAATTTTTTTTGTATAGATAAAAATCCCCAATGGTATAGAAGCTAAAAGGATTAAGGGGGGACTTATGAAAAATAAAATCAAGGAAATAAGGATTAGTAAAATATTTATCCTTCCAATAGACTTTAGCCTCTTTTCCCTATCCAATATAGCCTTTAACTCTGAATTCAATATTTCAAGCCTGTTTTCCTTACTATCTAAAATAAGGCGGTTCTTTTCATCCTCCAATTCACTGTAAGAATCCATATCCCTATATAGATCATCCACCTTTATTCCATCTACAATTCCCTCTTCCTCTAATTTTAAGCTGGCCAGTTTATCTTTCGCCTTCCCTATATTTAGCCTTAGTTCTCCAATTTGCCTATTTAAATTCTCATATTGGTTTTCTAACTTTAAGGCCCTAGTATAATCATTAAAGGAAAGATTTGAATAGGATTTAAGGGATTCAATTTTATTATCAATACTTTCAATCTCTTCCTTTAATTTAATCGCCTCATCGTATATTTTTTTCTTCTCAATAATCTGGGCCTTCCTTAGCTCTTTCTGCAACTCATCAACTTTACTTTTTTCCCTTTTTATCTCTTCCTTCAAATCATTAAACTCCTTAAGGTATCTATTATATTCCTCTTGTTTTTCTACAGCCTTCCTTTGCCTTTCCCTTAACCTATCCAATTCTATCATGGTTTTCCCATAGGGGCGGGTAGGGGCCCGAACGCTTCCAATATCCTCCAACTCCTTTTCCAAATCTGCTATTGCTTTTTTGACAGATATATCTTCTTCAAAACTTGTGCTAATATTGGCTAACCTATCCTTAACCTCCGTAGATAGGTCTTGATGGATTCTATTTCCTAGTTGGCAGATAGAGATGGTATTATTATATACGATAGAGTTAAAATCAAAGAAATAGATGCCAGGAAGGTGGACTTTAACCCTTTCCCCCATATCAATATACTTAGTAATATCATCACCAGTTATATCATCATATACCCTTACCTCACCCTTATCAAAATTCCGCTCTATCCTATATACCCTGTCATCCTTAATAAAGGTAAGGATTCCAGCATATTCCTTCCTATTCCAAGGCCTGTACTTTTCATATTCAGGTAAATACAATCTCCTTTTAACATAAGGCCTCAAAAATCCATAAAACATTCCATATATAAAATTATGTAGGGTAGTCTTTCCCGATTCATTCTCCCCATAAATAATATTTAATCCATCTTCTAGAGAAAAACTCTCACTTTCAAATTTCCCAAAGGATATAAGATTTAATTCTTTTATTATCATACTCCTGCCCTTCCCTTCAGCAAAACCTCTAAACCTATGTATAAGGCATCTCTCACTATACTATCCTCTAGATCCTTCTCCTTCATTGCCCTTATAAAGTATCCAATTATATTATCCCTATTCTCCTCTTCCAGCCTATCTAGATCATAATCTATTATGGTATTATCAACTATTTCTATATGGTAAAATTCATCTTCCAAACTTTTAACCATATCCTCCACACGGATATCTAAATCCCTATGGACAATTCCCTCCAGCTTAATCCTATATAAATTCTTCCTTATCTCTTCCTCCCTATCGCACTTTTTTATCCTATCAATAATATCTAAATATCCGTGGCTTTCATCTATCTCTACCTTCTTCTCTAAAAACTTCCTATTGCTAAATGGTACAAACTCCAACCTAGTCCTGCCTTTTTCAATAAGGCCCTCTATTATACCATGCTCTCCCTTTTCTCCAAAATCCAAGGGTTCAGGACTTCCACAATAGGCCATCCTGTTTGAAATAATATTGGGTTTATGAATATGGCCTAATCCAATATAGTCAAAACCTAATTCAGCCAAATAATTCCTATCCAGTGGAAGATAAGGGCTTTCCCTGTTAAATATATCTCCATGGAGGATAAGTATATTTATTTTGCCCTCTTCAATTCCTTGGAAATCCTTAAACAAATCCCTTCTATTCTCCCCACTATCCCAGCTATAACCATAGATTACTGTATTTTTTTCAGTAAATTCCTTTTTCTCTAATCCCTCTGTGCCAAATATGGTTACATGTGGTGGCCAATCTACCATATTATATAGGGAATTTATATTCAATGTATCATGATTACCAGCTGTAATAACAATATTTACATCTTTAGCTTTAGCAAAAGTGTCTCTCACCCTTTTTATATCTCCCAATGTAAAATATCTTTCTTCAAATAGATCCCCGGCAATAAAAAGGAAATCTACCTTATCCCCTATAGCCTTTTCCATAATCCTCTCAAAGGTATCCCACAATTCCAATCTTCTTTCCCTAGCCTTTTCCCTACTAAAATTAACATCCTTAAACTGCAAGCCTAAATGCAGATCTCCCGTGTGGATGAACCTCACCTATCTCCCTCCAAATCTATATTTGAATAAGATTATATCATAGTTTAATAGCTGTGAAAATATAAAGCCTTAAGACAAAAGCTATTGAGAACTTATCTTAAGGCAAAATAAATTAATTGTTTCCTTAAATATCATGTTTACTAATCCAATCAAGGAATTTATCCATCTGGTCCATTGTTTCCCTATATCCTTGCTGGTAAAGCTTTTCCAATTTAACCTTATCCCTTTCCAATCTGCTTATCCTTATTGGCTCTATTGGCCTAAAAACGTAGACCTGGCCTTCCTTTTCCAGCCTTTCTATTGTCTCCAAGATAGCATTATACCGAATATGTCTTGACTTTATGGCTTCTAAAATTTGGGGATATTTCTTTAGCTGCCTCTTTGAATAGGGGCCTAATACCTGTTCTTTTTTCCTGTAATCCTTATCCCTGGTTAATATTAGCACATTATACCTATTTCCATCTTCCATGGATTTTTTAAGGGGAATAGAATCGGAAATTCCCCCATCATAGTAAAGTCTTCCTTCTATTTCAACAGGGGGAGAAAGGATAGGTAGGCTGCTTGAAGCCCTAAATATTTTATTTATAAACTCCTTTCCCTTGCCCTTAGCATAGCTCTTTTCTAAATATGTAGCTTCCCCTGTGCTACAATCGGTAACACAGATCTTAAATATGGTTTCTGAATTGAAAAAGGTTTCATAATCAAAGGGGACTAATTTATTAGGTAAGGTGTGGAACAGGAAATCCATATTAAAATAGCTCTTCCCCTTTATCAAATGTTTTAATCCAGAATAATCCTTATGGGATACATAGTCTACAAATACCTTCTTATTCCTATCCCTCTGTTCTGCCACATAGTTTGCCCCATTGTTGGCTCCAGCAGATACCCCTATAATATAGGGAAATTTAATATTATTATCCATTAAAGCAGCTAAAACTCCGGAAGTATAGGCCCCCCTCATGCCTCCGCCCTCAAGGACCAATCCTATATTTTTAATCTCCATACTATCACCCCAAGGTAAATATTGTTTAATCCCTTTTGAAACTTTAACCTAATTATATATCCTGCATATTATATATTTAAAGGAGCATTCCTGTAATAAATAAAAATCACATTTGAATAAAAAAATACCACCTGTTAAAATACAAGGTGTCAGTGAATTCCTGCAGGAAAAACTGACCCTTAAATTAAATAACAGGAGGTATTCTAAAATGAATTATACACAAAATGAAAAGATTAAGCAAATAGATATTGATACTTTAATTATTGGAGTTGATATTGCTAAACATACTCATGTTGCGAGAGCACAGGATTACAGAGGTGTAGAGCTTGGTAAAGCTCTTGCATTTAATAATTCAATTGAAGGTTTTAAAAAATTAGTTAATTGGTCTAAAGATATTTGTATGAAAAATGAAAAAAGTAAAATAGTTGTAGGCATGGAACCAACAGGACATTATTGGTTTAACATAGGACATTTTCTAAGTGGAGAAAATATTAAACTAGTTCTAGTAAATCCAATGCATGTTAAAAAGACTAAAGAACTAGATGACAATTCACCTACGAAAAATGACTTAAAAGATGCTAAAGTAATAGCTCAACTAGTGAAGGATGGAAGGTACTCAGAACCTGTAATTCCTGAAGGTATATATGCAGAATTAAGGGTAGCAATGGATGAAAGAGATGATATTAATAGAGAATTAGGATCAATAAAAAATAAAATCCATCGATGGATAGACAAGTATTTCCCTGAATTTCCAACTGTTTTCAAAAATATAGAAGGAAAAACTTCTTTAATAACACTTAGAGAATTTCCATTTCCTAAGGATATATTGAAGCTAGGGGAACAGGAAATAATAAAAGTTTGGAAAAAAGACATTAAGAGAGCTGTAGGCCCAAAAAGAGCAAAGAAACTTTTAAAAACAGCTAGAATATCAGTTGGTATTCAAACAGGCATGCATATGGCCAAAAAACAGCTTATGAACCTGCTAGATAGATATGAAATGCTTACTAATCAAATGGAAGAATTGATGATATTTATTGAAAAAATATTATCTCAAATACCAGGGGCTCAAGAGATGCTCTCAATACCAGGTGTTGGTGTAACA
>JAAYEM010000009.1 GCA_012728725.1 Tissierellia bacterium
AGGAGGATTACTATGTCAGAATTTGCTGCCAGGGTTGATGCTAGGCAATATGAACCAAAGGATAAGCACCCTACCATATTTAGAGCTTTTGAAAGTTTAAAAAAGGGAGAGAAGATGGAACTGATAAATGACCATGACCCTAAGCCCCTTCATTATCAAATGTTGGCAGAGAATCCAGGGGAGTTTGAATGGGAATATTTAGAAGAAGGTCCAGAGGTGTGGAGGGTGTCCATTAAGAAGTTGGTTTAATATGGGTATAAGTGAACTACTATATTTAGGTAGTTCCTTTTTTATCAAATCTGAGGAGATGAAAAAATGATTGGTAATATAATATTTATTATTTTGTTTCTTTTAATAAGCTTTTTCGGAATGGGACCAGTATTATTGGCAGATGGTACCTTTAAGGAAAGAATGATTACATTGCTGGTAGTTTTACTACTCTATGGAATACTGATATATATTTTCTATCGTTGGAAGAAGAAAAATAAGAGTAAGGACTAATAAACAAAAAGACCAACAGCTAGGTTGGTCTTTTGATTTATACTGCCTCATCAATTGCTTTTATCAATATATTTTCAACTTCTGTGGCTATGGGGTCCAAATCATTAAATTCCATCATACCCAAAAGCTGTTGTGGTTTTGCAGTTCCTATTTTTACCCTTCCATCCTTTTCATATACTACCATTTTGCAGGGCAGGAAATAGCCTACTTCAATATGTTTACTCAAAACTTGACTAGCTTTTTGAGGATTACATACTTCAAGAATCATGAAATTGTTTGGGAAATCTATACTATGTTCAGCCAATTTCTCTTTAAAATTTAATTTCCATAGTACACCAAAATTATTCTCCTTAAGGCATTTTATAATACTTTCTATGGCTTCATCAAAAGATTTTTTAGTTTCCTTTTCATATATTAGTTTCATATTAATTCCTCTCCTTTTATATTATCAATACTACTTATACCCACGAGGAGATATAACATATTCGTTAATACATACATTTGTTAAAAAAATTTTTGATAAACTAAAGATATATTAGTTTTAGTAACATATGTTACGGAAGAAGCCTTTTAATAGGGGTAAACTGTTCATAGATAGGTTTTTAGGAGGAATGAGCGGTGAACAAGTATTTTGATATAAAGGATAAGGTTTTTGATATAACTGAAAGATATCCTGAGACCATAGATGTGTTTGTAGCCCATGGTTTTACTCAATTAACCAATGAAAATATGAGAAGGCTAATGGGAAAGACTATTTCTTTAGAAATGGCCTTAAAGACTAAAAGGGTAAATGTAGAACTATTCGTCCAAAAATTGATAGAGGTAATAGAGGAGAATAGAAAGTCCGTAGACGATAGTTTAACCATAGGGGAAGATAATAAGGAAGCTGATATAAGAATTGACGGTATCCTTCCCTGTCCAGTAAGGGTTCCCCTAATGGAGGCCTTTAACAAGTGGATGGAGGAAGAAGGGAGTAAATTAGGCATAAGGGTTGATTATGAACTTAAGGCTGCCTCCGCTGGTGTAGATTGGTTAAAGGAGGCCATAGAAAAGGCTGAATCGGAGGAGGAATTATCCGATATATTCATATCTGCTGGATTTGATCTATTCTTTGACAGTGGACTCATGGGGAAATTTAAGGCAAAGGGTACCTTTGAGGACATGATGGATTTTGAAAGGCTAAATGAGGATTTTCAAAATGAATATATAGATTTACGGGATCCAGATAGACAGTACTCCATAATAGGAGTAGTGCCAGCAGTGTTTCTTGTTAATACAGAGGAATTAAAGGGAAATGAAATTCCCACCAGCTGGGCGGATTTGATGAAACCTGAATTTGAAAATAGGGTCAGTTTGCCCATTGGGGACTTTGACCTTTTTAATGCCATACTATTAAACATATATAAGAGATATGGGGAAGAGGGAATTGTTAAGCTGGGAAAATCATTGCTAAAGGGTATGCATCCTTCTGAAATGGTAAAGTCCCATATGAAGACCACCAGGCCAGCGGTTACTATAATGCCCTACTTCTTTACTAAGATGACCAAAAAGGACGGGCCAATGAAGGCGGTTTGGCCAGAAGACGGGGCCATTATAAGTCCAATATTTTTACTGGCAAAGAAATCCAAGAGGGATAAGGTAAAAGCCTTTGTGGACCTATTTACATCAAAGGAAGTGGGAGAGATCCTATCCCATAATGGAAGTTTCCCAAGCACCAATCCAGAAGTGGACAATCAGATACCAAAGGAGAACAGATATATGTGGCTGGGCTGGGATTATATAAAGGCCAACGATATGGGAAAACTTATAAAGGAATGTGAAAGAATATTTAATGAGTCAGTTTAGGAGGAATATAGATGAATTTGGTTACAGTTTCAGGTCCTCCTTCATCGGGGAAGACCTCTGTTATACTAAAGGTTATCCAAGCATTGAAAGAAAGGGATATTAGTGTAGGGGTGGTCAAATTCGACTGCCTCTATACCGATGATGATATATTGTACCAAAGGGCAGGAGTTCCTGTAAAGAAGGGATTATCTGGTTCTTTGTGTCCAGACCACTTCTTTGTATCCAATATTGAAGAGGTGGTAGAGTGGGGAATAAGGGAAGATTTAGATCTATTGATTACCGAGTCTGCAGGCCTATGTAATAGGTGTTCTCCCTATATAAAGGATATTAAATCCGTATGTGTAATAGACAATTTATCAGGAATAAACACTCCTAAAAAGATAGGGCCTATGCTTAAATCAGCAGATATTGTAGTTATAACCAAGGGAGATATTGTATCCCAGGCAGAAAGAGAGGTATTCTCTTCCAGGGTAAATTCAGTAAATCCAAGGGCTATAACCATGCATGTAAATGGATTAACTGGTCAGGGGGCCTTTGAGCTTAGCACTCTACTTTATGATGAATCTGCAAATATAGAAGGGGTTCAAGGAAAAGAGCTAAGATTTCCCATGCCTTCTGCCCTTTGTTCCTACTGCCTTGGGGAGACTAGGATAGGGGAAGCATATCAAATGGGCAATGTGAGAAAGATAAAATTAGGTGATGAAAATGAGTAATATACTAGATACTATGACAATAAGGGAATTACAAGAAAAATACCCTTTTATAATAAATTATTTTGAAGAAAATAGATTGGACGTAGAAGGATTCGAAGATAAAACCTTCCAGGAATATTTAAACCATTTTACGGAAGAGGAGAAAGAGGAATGGGCATTAGATACTAGAAAATTATTGGAAGACCTATCCTCCTATATAGTCCAAATGGTAGAGTTTTTGGGATTGGAAGAGGAAAAGAAGGTTGAATCCTTGACCATAATAGCAGGGACAGACAAGGACGGAAATAAGGAAGGATTTGAAGAACTAACCATATATAAGTCGGAGATAGTTTCTATAGTAGGGCCTACAGGCTCTGGTAAGAGTAGGCTTTTAGCCGATATAGAATGGGCTGCCCAAAAGGATACTCCTACAGGGAGGACAATCCTTATAAATGGGGAAGTGCCTGATAAGGAATGGAGGTTTTCTTCCAACAATAAACTAGTGGCCCAACTCTCCCAAAACATGAATTTTGTAATGGATTTGACAGTAAAAGAGTTCCTTGAACTTCATGCTGAAAGTAGGATGGTGGAGGATGTAGATAGGGTTGTAGAGGAGATAATAGAGGCAGCCAATAATTTAGCTGGAGAAAGGTTTTCCCTAGATACCCCTATAACCAGCCTTAGTGGGGGGCAATCCAGGGCCCTTATGATTGCAGATACGGCCATACTTAGCTCTTCACCTATAGTACTAATAGATGAAATAGAAAATGCAGGTATTGACAGGAAGAAGGCATTAAAGCTCCTGGTCTCCAGCGACAAGATAGTCCTAATGGCTACCCATGATCCTATTTTAGCCCTTATGGCAGATAAGAGGATTGTTATAAAAAATGGTGGAATAGAAAAGGTAATAGAGACCAGTAAAGAGGAAAAGAGGGTATTAGCTGAATTGAAGAGGATGGATAATATAATCCAAAATATGCGACATGATTTGAGGAAGGGTTTAACAATTAACTATGGATACCTTGTAACTGATAATCACAAGGGCCATAGGAATATAGTTATTTTAAAATAAAATGGCAATAGAAAGGATGGTTAAAATGCATGAAGGATGTTCAGGCAGCTTTGAAAATGGAAAGCAAGTGGTGGACAAGATAAGGATGATGGGCTTTGCAAACCAGCCTATGGTTATGCCCCTTACTATAAAATGCCAGGAATGTGGTCAGGAATTCGTAATGGAATGCCATGAGGGGAAATGCCCCAAGTGCCATATGGTGTATGGGGTGACCCCATGCCATGCCTTCGACCCTGACAATGTAATGGCAGCAGGAAAGAACTATTAGGCTGATACCAATTGGGAATGTTGAGCTTGAAGTTGATAATCAATACCAAAAAAATTTCATGCCGTAACATATGTTACCGAAATAATAGGAATTCTGTATTAAAATGAGTTCAGCAATAATAAATAAGGGGGAAATGAATATGTCAATGTTTTGTTTTCAATGCCAAGAGGCAGCTGGAGGAAAGGGCTGCACCAAGGTAGGAGTTTGTGGTAAAACAGCAGATGTGGCAAATTTACAGGACTTAATGATATATACCCTAAAGGGTATTTCAGAACTGGGAGTTAAAGCAGATGAAATAGGTTTTGAAATGCCAGGCTTGGACAGGTTTATAATGAACGGTCTATTTATGACCATTACCAATGCAAACTTTGACAAAGAGAGATTTTTAGAAAAGATTAAAGAAGGTCTAAAATTAAGGGATGAATTAAAATCAATATTAGCTGAAAAGGGAGTTAATTTGGAAGGATTGAAGGATGCGGCCACCTTCTCAGTTAATTCAGAAGATGAAATAGTATATAAGGCAAATAATGACAAGGAAAGGGTAGGAGTATTAGCTACAAAGGATGAAGATATTCGTTCCTTAAGGGAATTGATTACTTATGGATTA
This sequence comes from Tissierellia bacterium, assembly GCA_012728725.1. Lineage (GTDB taxonomy): Bacteria > Bacillota > Clostridia > Tissierellales > Tepidimicrobiaceae > JAAYEM01. The sequence goes on from JAAYEM010000009.1 coordinate 4,986, forward strand.
AAGGGTATGGCAGCCTATGCAGAGCATGCAGATAATCTAGGATACAGTGATCCAGATATCAATAAATTTATGAGAAGGACCTTAGCGGCTACTATGGATGATAGCTTATCTGTAGATGATTTAATCCAATTAACCCTAAAAACTGGTGAATATGGGGTTAAGGTAATGGCACTATTAGATGAAGCCAACACTTCAACCTATGGAGATCCAGAAATCACAGAAGTAGAAATTGGAGTAAGGAATAATCCAGCCATATTGGTATCTGGCCACGACCTAAGGGATTTAGAAGAGCTATTAGAGCAGACCAAGGGAACAGGAGTAGATGTATATACCCATGGGGAAATGCTTCCAGCCCACTATTATCCAGCCTTCAAAAAATATGACCATTTTGTAGGAAACTATGGTAATGCCTGGTGGCAGCAAAGGGAGGAATTTGAGAAATTTAATGGCCCAATCCTATTTACAACCAACTGTATAGTGCCACCAAAGGAATCTTATGCCGATAGGGTATATACAACAGGTTCAACAGGATACCCAGGCTTTAAGCATATACCAGACAGAGTAGATAACCAGCCAAAGGATTTCTCAGAAATAATTGAACACGCCAAAAGATTACCTGCACCTACTCAAATAGAAACTGGTAAGATCATTGGAGGATTTGGACATGCTCAGGTATTTAAATTAGCTGATAAGGTAGTAGATGCAGTAAAATCAGGGGCCATTAAGAAATTCTTCGTAATGGCAGGCTGTGACGGAAGGATGAAACAAAGAAACTACTACACAGAATTTGCAAAAGCCCTACCAAAGGATACGGTGATACTGACAGCAGGATGTGCTAAATATAAGTACAATAAGTTAAATCTAGGAGATATAAATGGTATTCCAAGGGTATTAGATGCAGGCCAATGCAATAACTCTTACTCCCTAGCATTAATAGCATTAAAACTAAAAGAGATATTTGAATTAAACGATATAAATGAGCTACCAATTGACTATAATATAGCCTGGTATGAACAAAAAGCTGTAATAGTATTATTAGCTTTACTATACCTAGGAGTAAAGAATATCCACTTAGGACCAACACTACCAGCCTTCCTTTCACCAAATGTGGCCAAAGTATTAGTAGAAACCTTTGGAATTGGTACAATTTCTAATGTGGAAGACGATATAAAGATGTTTATGGAAGCCTAATCAGGATAGTGGGAGTTTCCACTATCCTTTTTATAATTAAATATTCCTCTTATAAAATATGGGAAAAAGGTTTAATTATGCCAAGGAAGGGGTAATAAATCAATAACCCCCTCTTTATGGAAAAGACCAATTTTGGCCATGTAAAATAAGTGAATATGATTATAATATATGTACCCCCTTACACTGACATAGTAAAAAAGCTTAGGATTTAAAAATCCTAAGCAATTTTTTTGTTTTTATATTGGCCTTGCTGCCATATAATAGATTAACCCAATTTTTCCTTAATCATATCCTCTATTTCATTTTCTTCAGGGAATCTTCCCAATTCCTTTTTGGAAAAAATCAACTCATGGTCAAGGCTTATTTCAAATACACCATTGGAAGAAGGTATTATTTTTAGTTCAGATATTTTGTTCTTATGCTCCCCTAATAATTTGTCAGTAAGAGCAACTGCCCTTGGTAAATATCCTCAGGCTGTACAATACTCAATAGTTATAGCCCACTTCACACCAATCACTCCTTGTCTTAATATATAACTATAATTTTAATTTATAATTACCCAAAAACTATAAAAATTATCAATAGTTAGGATAAGGAATGATTGAATATTTCCTATCATTTAGACTTGGTGGGTATCCATATCTTATTGTTATCTGTTTTTTGATCGTCAAACATGCTCATTACATAATCCCTAATGAAAAAAGGGGCAGTTTCATGTAATATCTTAAAGCCTTCAGTGTCCAATATATCGTGAATAAGCTCATTCCTAAAGCCTGCAAAGTATTTCAAATTAAGTTCTGCCACAGTTTCCGATATAGCCTTCATTTCCCTATCTGAAAATTTACTTATTTCTAGTAGGGTATCATAGTACTTGTCGTAGGATCTTCGCCTAAAGAAATCTCTGGAATATTTATGGAAATTGTTTAAGTTCCTATCCTCTATGTCGTTTTCCCAAACCCAGGCGTATACATCCACCCTTCTTGTTGTATAGTTAAATCCCCTTCCAGGAATAAATCTTAATACACCGTACTGGTTTGGATAGGCAACTAGGCAGGAGGTGGCAATATCATAAACCCTTTTATTGTCCCTTTCATAGTATTTTATATCCTGCAAATGTATGTGGCCGCTTAATACTATCTGTATATCACAGCTTAATAATAGATCTATAACATCCTGACTGTTTTCAATGGTATAATTTTCATTTACCACTTCATTGTGGTCCATTAAACTATGGTGCATAACAGCTATTATTTGGGCATTATTCTCTTTTGCTAAATTGGCACATTCCCTTATCCAATCAAAGGTTTTAGCTGGGATTTCCCCTCCCATTTCCGGGGCAGTCCTTACCTTATTGCGTTTATATTTAGCAGAATCCAACATGAGTAGCCAGACATCCTCAGCAGGGGCGGCCAAATAGCTTAAGGAATAATTATCCCTGGAGATGGCATCCTTGTACCCATAGGGTTCATATATTTCTACAAATTCTTCATCACTTATAGATTCTATTTTGATCATTTCATCCCCATAGTAATTTCTAGCCCAAGGGTTTTCGATATCATGGTTGCCTGGAATTACAAATACGTGGACTCCCAAATCCTTTATGGCCTTTAATTTGTCTGCCATTTCCAAATGGCTTTCCCTTTCTCCATTACAGGTTAAATCACCAGGTATTATCAGTATATCTGGTCTACTGTTCTCTATATCAAAAGTAAAGGCATCTATTATCTCATCGGTATAATGGAGTAGCTTTCCGTCACCAGAATTGAGGAACCAATCGAAGGCTTTTCCATCATCATAGGTATTTTTTGATAGGTGATGGGGATCGGTAGCAATAAAGAAGGTAATTTCCTCTCCAGATTTGATCTTACAGTTTAGGACGGAACAGGTGAATTTTTTTACACAACCTATGGTGATGAATAAAATTATTAAAATAATAAAGGGTAAGGATAGTTTTTTAATATTCATAACAAAACCTCACAATCTAATGGCTTGGGATTGTTTTTACTTTCACATTTTGTTTGATACAATTATATCATAGCAGTGGCAACAATTACTACCAAAATTTTTGGACCCGGTCCCAATTTAATAACCACTATGATTTTACTGATAACTTAGTCGAAAACCCATGACTTTAGTCATTGAAGCCAAGGCTTATTAGATACTTGATACCTATCTAATGTTATGAGACATAAGGGAAATGAAAATGTGATAGTGGGTTTATAATGCTGAAGGATTATGGTGTGAATTTATGCAAAGGAGAGTGTAAACAGAATAACAATCTACTTTCTCATGGAAATATAGCAAACAAAAAATAAGTTAGACTTTGTCTAACTTATTTCAGTTTGTAGACAAAGCGCAGTTTTCGTTGCCTTGAAAACTGCGCTTTTTAACAAAATAACAATAAAATTAATTAATTTGTTTAATAAGTTGGAAGGATTTGGTCCTCCTTTTCTGGACTTCCACATCCAATTTGCCATCTTCTTTAAATTCATGCAAGCAGCAATAAGCATCGCCTGCGCTTTAACTTTCCCTAGTCCCCTCAAGGTCGTCCAACGCATGCCATGCTTCTCTTTCATATCTGCAAATACCCTCTCAATTGTTTCTTTCCGCATTTCATATATTTCTTTATTTATTCTTGTATGCCTTAAATGTTCTACTTCTTCTATATAATCTTCCCATATATGTCGAGTAACAACTTTTACATAATTCTTATTCTTTGTACACTTGTTTAAATATGGACATTTACAACATATATTAGGATTTGATTTGTACTCTCTATACCCATCTCTATTAGTTGTACTATATTCTAATACTTGGTTATTAGGGCATATGTAACAATCATAATATTCATCATATACATATTCATGCTTTTTAAAAAATCCATCTTTTGTTCTTGGTCTTGTATATGGCATTACTGGTCTAATTCCTTGGTCTATTAGTATTTTACATATGTATGGAGTCTTATATCCTGCATCTACTGCTATGTATTTTGGTTTACCAATATTTTTCTTAACTTTTTCTAATACTGTTTCAAACATAACACTATCATGTACATTTGCAGCAGTTACATCTATCCCAAGTATGAATCCATTCCTATCACAAGCTGTGTGGAATGAATATGCATAGCATTTTTCTTTTTCATTCTTACGTAATATTCCACTATCTGGATCAGTTTTACTTTCCTTTACTTCTTTATATTCTGTTTTTTTTTACTTACATCAAGTGGTTTTTTACCATGTACTTGTCTATCTTCATTAATTTCTTTATCCAATAATTCCTGATAACTACGGACTTCTTTCTCTAATTTAACCTTATTGTATTTATTTTTATTAGCATTCGCTTTTACATGAGTTGAATCTATGAAAACTGCATCTTTATTTATTAATCCTGCATCTTGTGCTTGTTCTAAAATACACAAAAATATCTTTTCAAATATATCTGTATCCTTAAATCTTCTTACATATTTCTTCCCAAATGTAGTAAAGTGAGGTATTTTATCATTAAGACCATAGCCAAGGAACCAGCGATATGCCATATTAGTTTCTATTTCAGATATGGTTTGACGCATTGATTTAATGCCAAATATATATTGAATGAAAACAATTTTAAACAGAACCACAGGATCTATGCTTGGTCTGCCAGTTTCAGTACTATACTTATCTTTTACTAAATCATAGATGAAACTAAAATCTATACAAGCATCAAGCTTTCTTACTAAATGATCTTTAGGTACTAACTGATCAATAGAAGTTATTTCTACTTGCGTTCTCTTATCAGAGTTATTTGTTGTTAGCAATGATAACACCCCATTCAAAGTTGATATATATTATATATTCTACAAAAAAACAGAAAATCCTTTTTGAATTTTTAAGGATTTTCTGCTTTTTATTTAAATTATTTTGTTTTGTCTTCAGTCTGAAATAAGTTAGACTTTGTCTAACTTATTTTTTGTTCTTAACTATATTATTGAAATTTAACATGGATAAAGGTGATAGGCGAATATTGGTTATACCTTCCTGCATACATACTCCCATCTTAGGATGGTATAAGGG
>JAAYEM010000085.1 GCA_012728725.1 Tissierellia bacterium
GGTACAATCTATAAGCCTCCAGCCATCTAATGCCTGGCTGGCCTCTTTTATGGCAATTATCTCAGCATGGGCTGTTGGGTCCTTGGTGCTCTCCCTCTTATTATATCCTTTACCTATTACTTTTCCATCCTTAACAATAACAGCACCTACGGGAACTTCATAGGTGCTAAAGGCCTTATAGGCTTCTTCCAATGCCAATCTCATATAAGTTTCATCCATCATATCACCAAAAAAAATGGTGCACCCGAGAGGATTCGAACCCCCGACTCACGCCTTAGGAGGGCGCCGCTCTATCCAGCTGAGCTACGGATGCACACATACTATTTGCACTAATATATTTTACAACACTTTTAATAATTTGTCAATTTATTATTGCAATTTTATTTTTATAAAATATGGAGGCAAATAGTTCCTTTAAATATCTAAAAAGGGCTTTAAAAATATTATCCTTTTCCACAGCCTTATGGACCAATAGGTCCATTTCTTCTAGTATTTGTCCATTTTTTGATATTATAAGCCTCCCCACCTTGTCCCTTTCCTTAAGAGGGAGCTTTATATCCTCATCCAATATAATCTCCTTATCTATATGGTCCCCATTCTTCACAATGCTAGTAAAATTTTTTCCAGGGTATACTTCCACCTCTTTGTCTACACTTTTAGGGATATAAATAGTGCCTGCAGGCATATTTTCCTTAGCCAGTATTCTATAGGAGTAATTATCCATTCCATATTGGATTAGCTTTTTTGACAATTCCCTTTGTTTGTCTGGATTTTCAGCCCCCATTATTATACCAATAAGCCTAAAATCTTCCCTTTCAATGGAATCTCCCTTAATCTCCACAGTAGATACTAGGCAATATCCTGCTTTATTGGTAAATCCAGTTTTCAACCCATCAATTCCTTCTATTTCTCCCAATAGGGGATTGGTATTTTCCTTTTTATAATCCCTATCAGGATATTCTATATAGGGAATACTGGTTATGGATAAAACTTCCGGGTAGTTTTTTATAATATATCTGGATAATTTAAATATATCTTCTACATTCATGGTGTTCTGTAGCTCCCCTTCTGGAAGGCCAGTGGAATTGATAAAATATGCACTTTTTAATCCCATTTTTTTAGCCCTTTCATTCATCAATTTTACAAAATCCTCTTCCCTCCCTGCCACCTGCTTGGCCAAAGCATAGGTAGCATCATTGGCTGATACTACCAAAACTGATTCTAAAAGCTCTTTAACGGTAAAAATTTCCCCTTCCTTTAAATTTAGACTAGATCCTTTAATCCTAGTTATATCCTCATCTATACATATATTGTCATCTAATGAGATTAAACCTCTATCAATACTTTCCATTATAACTAAATAGGACATTAGCTTGCTTATGCTGGCAATGGCCACAGGCTTATGTATATTATATCCTTCTAATACCTCTCCCCTTTCAGAATCCCCCAGTAAGTATGCATGTACTTCATCTTCAATACCTACTTGGGCTAGTGCAATAGGGCTTAATAAGCTTATGGATAATAGTACTATGATAGCTGTAAGTAATCTCTTGTTCACAAAATTTCCCCCTTTTTCTATTGAAAGCTTATTTAATTGGACAATAAATAGTAACAATTTAAGTACCAGGTCTATATAATGTATTAGGCTAAATTCAATATTATCTTAAAGGAGGTTTTAATATGTCTGACCTACAAAGAAGAGGTGGCTTTTGGGATGGAGATGACGCTAGCTTACTATTCTTCTTCCTCCTATTAGTAATCCTCTTTGGCGGCTTTGGAGGTAAAAGATATTAATTAAAGTGGAGGGTCCCACCCTCCCTTTATCTATTATAAAGCCATCTATCTACCTTCTCTTTAAAGGAGGTATTTGTAACTTCTTCGCAGATTTTAATAAAATCCTCCGTAGTGGCAGTATAAAATTTATATGTATTATAATATTTATTTAATATATCATACAATATTTCTAAACCAAAATCATCCTTTATTTGATTAATAAAAATGGCCCCCTTTATATATACCAGCAATCCATAATCTTGCCAATCATTAAATTCATATAGGGATTTGTTTACTACTCCATCCCCTACCAAATCTTCTTCTACATACTCATAGGGTAGCTTACAAGTATAGTTATAATAGGCCTCCCCTTCCTTTTCTCCATATCTATTTATCATATATATTACCTCCGAATAGGTGGCCAGGGCTTCATCTAACCATGCCTCATCTATTTGATCATTTCCAACTACTCCATACCACCATTGATGGGCTGTTTCATGGACTATTACCTTTTCTAAAGGATCTAAATAGTCAGAACTATAATAATCCTTATTAATAAATACTATCCCAGGATACTCCATGCCAGTGGGGAATTCAGTCATTACTATTGAATATACTCCATAGGGATATGAACCAAATATCCTATTAAATATTTCCATACACTTTTTCCCTACCTCAATTACAAAATGGGTTATTTCTGGATTATCCTCCATTGTATATAATCTTATTAAGGTATCTCCTACCTTAGATTCCACTGTGGAGAAATTACTACTGGCTACCCAGGCAAAATCCCTTATAAGCCTACCTTCAATGGTATATATCTTTTTATCTCCCCTTATCCTTTGAGATATTATATTGCCACTTGCAGCAATTACCATATCCTTAGGTACTGTAATTTTCACATCATAATTGCTTATCTGGCTGTAAAAGGGATCCCCTATGGGGAAGTAAGGGTCCAGATTCCAGCCACTATCATCATATACACAGGCTATTGGATACCAGTTGCCAAAATTAAACACATCCTCTCCATATCCAAACCTGTCTACAAGGGTGGGCAGTTTCACCCTATATGTAAATTGGATATCTATCTTTTCCTCCACATTTAAAGGGCTTGGAAGTTTCAATTTTAAAATGGTATCTCCCCTGCCTCCTATTTGATAATCTGCCTTCCTCTTGCCCACCCTTACCTCCTCTATTTCCATGTAGCCTGGATCATAATCTTCCTCCTGTAATGGGGTATCATCAAATAATATGGGGCAAGTTTTCATTGACCTAAATGCATTAGGATACAGGTGGAAATATATTTCCCCCAGTACTTGGCCTGTATCATTTACATAGGTAACCTTCTGATTGGCCTTATAATATTTTTCATCTGGATAAAATTCTACTTCTATTTCATAATGGTTTATATTATCTAAATCAACTCCATTATAGTCATCTACTATCAAGGTGGGATGCTGAGATACCCCTTTTCTAGAGCCAGCAATAACAAGTATTACTATTAGGATCAATATAAAAGGTTTTAGTTTCTTCTTTAACAAATTTACAACCTCCATATATTATTCATATCTATTATATTGTTTCCCCTTCCAAATTTATTACAAGTAAAATCCCTTTCCGGTAGCTACCGAAAAGGGATTTTTTCTATTTTGTTATCCTATCTAAACCTCTAGTGTAGGGCCTTAATGCCTCTGGTATTATTACACTGCCATCTTCCTGCTGATAGTTTTCCAATAAAGCTGCCAAAGTCCTTCCAACGGCTAAGCCTGAACCATTTAATGTATGAAGGTATTCAACCTTTCTGTTGTCCTTCCTCCTATACCTTAAATTGGCCCGTCTTGCTTGGAAATCCTCAAAATTGCTACATGATGATATTTCTAGATATCTTCCATAGCTGGGCATCCATACTTCTAAATCGTAGGTTTTGGCTGCAGAGAATCCTAAATCTCCAGTACATAACATTACTACCCTATAGGGCAAGCCTAATCTTTTTAGTACTTCTTCAGCGGCCCTGGTAAGGCTTTCCAATTCATCATAGGATTTGTCTGGTATACAGAATTTAACTAATTCCACCTTATCAAACTGATGGTTTCTAATAAGGCCCCTAGTATCCCTACCAGCTGCTCCTGCTTCCTGTCTAAAACAAGGCGTATAGCCGGTACAATAAATGGGAAGCATATCTTCATCTAATATTTCATCCCTATATATATTGGTAAGGGGTACCTCTGCTGTTGGTATTAGGAAATAATCCTTGCTGGGGATATGGAACATATCCTCTTCAAATTTAGGCAATTGGCCTGTACCTATCATACTGTCCCTATTAACCATAAAAGGGGGAAGGATCTCTTCAAATCCATGTTCTGTCACATGCAGATCTATCATAAAATTGATTAGGGCTCTTTCTAATAAGGCTCCTGCCCCTTTAAACAAGGTAAATCTTGCCCCTGTTAATTTTGAAGCCCTTTCAAAATCTAAAATATCCAAATCAGTACCAATATCCCAATGGGCCTTTGCTTCAAAATCGAAACTAGTAGGCTCTCCCCACTTCCTTATTTCTACATTATCCTCATCACTTTCCCCTTCTACTACCGATTCATGGGGAATATTTGGTATATTAAGTAACAGTTCCCTTAATTTTATGTCTACTTCCTTTACCTGGCCATCCATTTCCTTTATATTATCGGATAGCTCCCTCATCTCATCTAATAGGGATGATACATCCTTTCCTTCCTTTTTTAGTTTTGGAATTTCCTTGGATACAGAATTCTGTTTAGCCTTTAATTCTTCTACCTGAGTGAGTAGTTCCCTCCTCTTTTCATCCAGCTCTAATACCTTATCTATGGGATAATCCCCCTGCCTTTTTTCCAATGCCTTTTTTACTTCCTCTGGATTTTTTCTGATCCGTTTAATATCAAGCATTTTTCACCCTCCTATCCTCATATATTCTTCAACTAAAAAACTCCCATCCCACTTTTAGGGACGAGAGTTATTCCCGCGTTGCCACCCTAGTTAACCTTTCGGTTCACTCATAGGAGTAATAGCTCCAGGTTGGATTCGATAACAAGTCTTGTCAATTTCCACCAGCCATTGACTCTCTGAAAAGACTTAATTATCTACTAGACCCTTCTTCGCTGTAATATGAAGTTTATTAAAGTAGTATACCACATTTGGATAAAAATATCAAATATTTTTTCAAAAAAATGCTAATATTGGGTTTAACCCAATATTAGCATATCTTCTTAAGGCTTTGTCTTTAGTTTATTACTGTTTTGGCTTTTGTGGGAGATTTGCCAATGAAATTAGGCTTAGTTATTGGCTATTATTTATATACCCATAGTTATAGGCTTGTAACATTTTATTGTAATTTCATATCCCCAAACTTAATATAGCCTTTCTTTCTCATCCATTCAGATATGGTCAAGGATATGATAGCTGGGAGTAGAAAGTGTAATAGAAGTATTCCTATTAGGGTCCTTCCATTTGCCCCCATTACCTCCATCATGGCAAATTGGCCTACCAGTCCACTAGTACCCATGCCTGCTCCCGCTGCATTGCTTTCCATCTTAAATATTACAGTGGAAACTGGCCCCAGGACAGCAGAAGCAATACATGGAGGAATCCATATTTTAGGGTTTTTGATTATATTGGGTATCTGTAGCATGGATGTACCTATGCCCTGGGCTATAAAACCTCCCAAACCATTCTCCCTGTAGGAGGCTACTGCAAAGCCTATCATCTGGGCTGCACAGCCTACAGTGCTGGCTCCAGCAGCTAAACCGCTAAGGCCTAAGGATATGGCTATGGCAGCACTACTTATAGGTAATGTCAAAATTATTCCCATCAGCAATGATACTATTATTCCCATGGGTATGGGATGGAGTTCCGTTGCCCTGTTTATTACATTTCCTATCATGGTCATTATGGAAGCCATAACAGGTCCTATATAGTTTCCTGCCAGTCCTCCAACTAGAATGGTCCCTAAGGGTACTAATACGATATCTACTTTAGTCTTTCCTTGAATTAGTTTAGAAAACTCTGCCCCTAGTAGGGCAGCAACGAAGGCCCCCACCGGTTCTCCCACCTTTACCAGGGCAGCTCCATCGGCAAGGCTAATAGTACCTGCCCCAATGGCTCCAGTAACCACAGAAGCAAATATGCCTAAAGGAGGGGCTCCTACACTATAAGCAACCCCTGCACCTATGGCAGGTCCCATAAGCATTTGGGCAATTCCTCCAAAGGTAACCATAAGCTGAATATTTAGTAGTAGTCCCAATTGTTTAATTATAAGGCCTATTAGCAAGGAAGAAAAAAGGCCTAGAGCCATTCCATTAAAAACTTTTACCAGATAATCTTTTATGCCCCCTCTTTTCTTTGAACCCTTATTTGCCACTATTGTCACCTCTTTATTAGTGTATTTACAGGTGTCTTGTCACCCCTCTATACAAATATATCATCTCAATCTCCGCTTATCAAGTATTTTTTACTGGCAAGGGCTTCCCTTATTTTATTAAAAACTTCTTCATCTTCTACTTCTATGGTATGAATATGGATACCATCGGTTAAGGTGGACAGAGGTTCTGCCCTGGTTCTTTTTACATTCTCAATAAATTGCTCCACATCTAGGCGGGAACTTATTTCAAGAGGGCTTTTAATCTCTCCATATAAGGGATGTTCTACTATAACATCTATTATCTTCCCTCCAAGATCCACAATTATTTTTAATTCATCTTCCATCTCATCATAGCCTTTGTGTTTGCATACTATTTTTTTAATTACCCTATTTTTCTTATAGGCCTTAGGTATCAAATATCCCTGGGGTGTAGCCAGTATATCCTCTCCCCTTGCCCTTAATAGGGCTATATCTTGAACTATTACCTGCCTGCTTACTTGAAATGCTTTAGAAAGCTCATTACCTGTTACAGGCCTATCGGTATTTTTTAGTTTTCCCAATATCTTTTCTCTCCTATCCCATGCATCCATAATAGCTCCCCTTTCCCTTCTATTATTACATATATTATCATATATTACCCCAATAAACACCATTGAAATTTTAGTTGACAAGCTTTGATTATTGTAGTATAATTGTGCATGGTTTTACTTGCTTATGGCCCCATGGTCAAGCGGTTAAGACACCGCCCTTTCACGGCGGTAACCCGGGTTCGAGTCCCGGTGGGGTCACCAAATAAGGCTGTTTGATTAGCTAGCTAATCAAACAGCCTTTTCTATTCTGTATCTTCAATTTCAAGGGAAACCACAGTCCTGGAACCCTTAAATAGGTTTATATTCAATTCATTTAGTAATGTAAATCCTAGTATCATTGCTCCA
>JAAYEM010000086.1 GCA_012728725.1 Tissierellia bacterium
CCGTTCTTCATATGATCATCTTTTAATTGCATAAAGGTGGCATCATTATCTGTTTTTGAATAACTATTTATTCCTCCCAAAGGTTTATATTTACATTATACCATTGTTCGGAATTTTATTGTCCTATTTAGTATAGCCTATCCATATATCCTCAGAAATGCAAAAGAACAAAACCTATGAAAATATTTCCGGATTAATGTATGAATACCTAATAATAGACCTATTGGATGATAAGGTTGGAAATTATAAAATTGCTGAGGAAAGGCTAAAATCCCTTTTCAAAGGAACTTGTAAAAATTTTATTGTAGCAACGGTAAATGTTCCTGAAAAAGATAGGAATTCCCACAAAGTGGAATATATAAGATGGTCTTCTGAAAGGCTTTTCCAAACATGTAAAACGGTTTGTTATGATGGGGATCTTATTATCATATTAAATATTAAGTATAATGAAGAGGTGGAATATACAAAAGTTAAACTTACAAATTTTTTGAGAGAAAACAATTTAGTTGCAGGTTTGAGTCGTACCTTTAGCAATATAATGGATATTAGAAAATATTATACTCAGTCTAAGAAAGCTTTAAGATTAGGAGGGCTCCTGAAAAAGAACCCTGCATTAAAATGGGACTGATTATTATAATACATTATACCAATACCTCATTAATGGTGGAAATATTACATTGACCGCTAGGAAGCTTTTTACCCATAGAAATACCATAGCCCATAGAATGAATAGGATAACTAAAATTACCGGTATGGATTTAAACGATGGAAATAACCGTTTTAAATTATTTTTGACTTATAAAATAAGGGATTTGCCCATGTATTTCGATTAATATTAGACCAGTTAAAATTTGCTTAAATTTTAACTGGTCTTTCTTTTATTTTTCTCCACTTCTATCTTTCAAAGGAAAGTTTTTCCTAGAAAATTTAATACTAATCTAAATAAGCATTATCCTCTGCCTTTTCTAAATACATCCTTCTACCAATTTCATATAGGTTATTGCCCTTACTATCTATTGCTACTATAAGGGGTAGATCTTCTACCTTAAGCCTTCTGATAGCTTCTGAGCCTAAATCCTCATAGACTACTACTTCAGCTTCCTTTATACACTTACTCAATAATGCTGCTACCCCTCCTATAGCAACAAAATAAACTGCCTTGTTTTTTACAATTGATTCAACTACCTCCTTACCCCTATCCCCCTTGCCTATCATCCCTTTCAATCCAACATCTAATAGCTTAGGTGTATAAGGATCCATCCTGTAGCTGGTAGTAGGCCCTGCTGCCCCTATTACCCTTCCTGGCTTTGCTGGGCTAGGTCCAACATAGTATATTATTTGATCTTTCAACTCTATAGGAAGCTTCTTCCCCTTTTCCATTAGTCTAATCAACCTTTCATGGGCAGCATCCCTTGCAGTATAAATGGTTCCCGTTAACAATAAATTATCCCCCATCTTCAAATCCTTTATCTTTTCCTCCGTCAATGGTGTAGTCAATTTAATCATTATAGTTCTACCTCCTTGTACCTTGCCACATGACAATTTATATTGACAGCTACAGGTAAACCAGCTATATGGGTTGGATAGGTCTCTATATTTACTGCCAGGGCTGTAGTCTTTCCACCAAAACCTTGAGGTCCTATCCCCAATTTATTTATCTTATAGAAGAGTTCTTCTTCTAAATCCTTATAGAATTCATCCTTATTCCTTTCCCCCAAAGGCCTTAATAAGGCTTTTTTTGATAAACTAGCTACTTTATCAAAGGTTCCCCCAATGCCTACTCCAACTATTATGGGAGGGCAGGGGTTGGCACCTGCCCTTTCTACAGTTTCTATTACAAAATCTTTAACTCCCTGAACTCCATCGGCTGGTTTTAACATTTTAAGCCTACTCATATTCTCCGATCCAAATCCCTTTGGAGCTATAAGCATTTTGAATTTATTTCCAGGGACTATTCTATAACTAATAACAGCAGGAGTGTTATCATTAGTATTTATCCTATTTAAAGGGTCTTTGACTACCGACTTTCTTAAATATCCTTCCATGTACCCCTGCCTTACCCCTTCATTTATGGCCTCCTCTAGGCTTCCACCTGTTACTTGGACATCTTGTCCTATCTCAACAAACACTGAAACCATGCCTGTATCTTGGCATAGAGGGATCTCTTCCTTTTTTGCAATTTCTATATTCTCCTTAATCCTTTCCAAAATATTTTTTGCCATAGGCCAGGTTTCCTCTTCATACCTTTTTTTAAGCGTAGACACAAGATCTTCTGGGATATAGTAGTTAGCATCCATACAGGCTTTCTTAATAGCTGATATTATATCTTTACATTCTATTCTTCTCATATTTAAATACTAGGGAATTGGAAATTCCCTATTTTACTCCCTCCTTATAATCCTTATGTGCCACTCCTGTTTCTACAGCTGCTCTAGCTACAGCTAAAGCAACCTCTTCTGCTACCCTCTTGTCGAATACATTTGGAATTACATAGTCTTCCTTAAGTTCACCTTCATCTATTATTTGGGCTATTGCATAGGCTGCAGCTATCTTCATTTCCTCATTTATTTCCTTTGCCCTAACATCAAGGGCTCCTTTAAATATTCCAGGAAAGGCCAAAACATTGTTTACCTGATTTGGATAGTCAGACCTGCCTGTACAAACAAGCTTTGCACCAGCTTTTTTTGCCTCTTCTGGTAATATCTCCGGTATCGGATTAGCCAGAGCCATGATTATTGGGTCCTTATTCATAGATTTGACCATATCAAAGGTCAAGCAATTGGCAACTGAAACCCCTATAAATACGTCTGCATTTATTATGGCATCCTTTAAAGTCCCCTTTAAATTATCCCTATTAGTAAGGCCGGCTATTTCTTCCTTATACCTATTCATTCCTGTACTTCTGCCTTCATATAATACTCCCTGACTGTCACAGAGAATAATATCTGCTACTTTTAATTCCAATAATAATTTTGCTGTTGCAATACCGGCAGCCCCTGCCCCATTTATTACTACCTTTATATTATCAAAATTTTTCCCTACTACTTTCAAACTGTTGATCAAGGCAGCAGCTACAACTACAGCGGTACCATGCTGATCATCATGGAATATGGGTATATTACAAACCCCTTTTAATTTTTCTTCTATTTCCATACATTCAGGTGCTTTGATATCTTCCAAGTTGATACCACCAAAGGAGGTCTCAATTAGTTTTACAGTATTGACAAACTCATCTACATCTTTAGTGTTTAAACATATGGGAAATGCATCTACACCTGCAAATTCCTTAAACAGTGCAGCTTTCCCTTCCATGACCGGTAGGCTGGCCTTTGGCCCTATATCCCCCAATCCCAGGACTGCCGTCCCATTGGTTACAATGGCAACCCAATTGCCCTTAGATGTATAATCATATACCTTATATTCATCCTTGTGTATCTCCAGGCAAGGTTCAGCTACTCCTGGAGTATAGGCTAGAACTAAATTTTCAGGCTTGTCCACAGAAACCTTAGTCTTTAACGCTATCTTCCCTTGATTTTCTTTATGCAATTTTAGAGCCTTTTTTCTTAAATTATCGCCCATTAATTGCACCTCCCTTTAAATTTTTCCTATTTTAAACAATTTCAGTCATAGAAACAGGGTCTAGTATCTCTTCAAGTTTAGATTCATCCATTATTTTTTCTTTCAATATTATTTCCTTAACTGTACCTCCAGTTTTCAACGCCTTATTTGCAATTACAGAAGCATTTTTATATCCTACATAAGGGCAGATTGAAGTAATGATCCCTATGCTATTATTTACCAATTCCTTACATCTTGCTTTATTTGCTGTAATTCCCTTTATGCAGTTTTCAACAAAGGTTTCCACCCCATTGCTTAAGCTTTCTATAGATTCGAATAATTTATAAAATATAATGGGAGAAAATGCATTTAATTCTAACTGACCTGCTTCAGCTGCCATGGTTATGGTCAAGTCGTTACCCATTATATTGAAGGCTATTTGGTTCATCACCTCTGGTATTACTGGATTAACCTTACCTGGCATTATAGATGAACCACTTTGCTTAGGAGGAAGATTTATCTCTCCAAATCCAGTTCTAGGACCTGATGACATAAGCCTTAAATCGTTGGATATTTTTGATAAGTTTACTGCACAAGCCTTTAATGTGCTAGAAACTTCTACAAATACATCCAAATTTTGGGTGGCATCTATTAAATCATCCGCCTGTTTTAAATCTAAACCTGTTATCCTGGATAGATTAACTACAACAGTCTTTATATAATATTTATTAGCGTTTAAAGAGGTGCCTATGGCAGTCCCTCCCAAATTTAAATTTTTTAACCTGTCCTTAACCCTAGTAAGCCTTTCTATATCCCTTTCTATTGCATAGCTATAGGCTTTAAACTCCTGACCCAATCTAATGGGTATGGCATCTTGCATTTGGGTCCTGCCCATTTTTATTACTTCATCAAACTCTATGGCCTTATCCATTAAGGCTGTATTTAGTCTTTTTAAAGTCCCTATGGCCCTACCCAATAATCTTATAGTGGCTATCTTTCCTGCACTTGGTATAACATCATTAGTAGATTGGCTTTTATTCACATGGTCAATGGGATGGACTATACTGTAATCCCCCTTTTCTCCTCCTAATATTTCAATGGCCCTGTTGGCAATCACCTCATTGGCATTCATATTGATGGAGGTTCCTGCCCCTCCTTGAATAGGATCTATCATAAATTGGTCATGTAGTCTTCCTCCTATAATCTCATCACAGGCCTGTATAATTGCATTTGCTATATGGCCATCTAAAACCCCTGCCTCTTTATTGCTAATTGCAGCTGCCTTTTTCACCTCACAAACTGCTTTTATCAATTCTCCATTAATTTTTAAACCTGTAATCCTAAAGTTTTCATAAGCCCTTAAACTATGGATTCCATAATAAGCATCCTTAGGAACCCTCTTTTCTCCTATTAAATCCCTTTCTAGCCTATAATCCATTTAAATGCCTCCTTTTTATATAGTCTAATTTATATAGCTTGTATAAATTATAGGGACCATATAAACTATCCTTACTGGAAAATTTAATAGAAAATAATTGTTATTTTTTTCACAATCCTAAGCTTTTTAAAATATTATATGATATAAATATAATGTAAAATAAACCGATCCATATTTACAATTCGATACTACTATCCTTTTTCCTTGTGTCAAATTAACAAATTTAAGCTGATTTTAGTATGAAAAAGTCCACTCCTAAAGAGTGGATTTATAAATGGAACTTCTTCATATTCCCAATATTATAAAATATCTATATGAGAAACCACATATAGCTGTCATCAACCCTACACAAGTAATTTTCCTACCCTACAAATTTCCCTTCAAATCTATTTCCTCTGCTATCTTCTGCATCCCCTTAATAGTTTCGGCAATTACCGTATCCAAATCCATGCCCAGCATCTGGGCACCTTTTTCAATTATAGACCTATCTACTCCCGCTGCGAAGCTGCTCTGTTTCCACTTTTTCTTTACAGATTTTACTTTCAAATCTAGGATGCTTTTACTTGGACGTACCAAAGCAGTAGCCGCTATTAGCCCTGTTAATTCATCAATAGTATATAACACCTTATCGATAGTTTCCACTGGTTCCACATCGGTACAAATACCCCATCCATGGCTCATAATGGTCCTTATATAATCTTTAGGCCAATTTCTTTCAGTTAATATCTCTTTGGTTTTTATACAGTGTTCATCTGGGTACATTTCAAAATCAAGATCATGGACAAGTCCAATTACAGCCCATTTTTCCTTATCCTCTTCCCCCAATAGTTCAGCAAAATGTACCATGACCCCTTCCACAGCTAAAGCATGTTTTATTAAGCTTTCACTTTTATTATACTCTTTTAATAATTCAAAAGCTTCTTCCCTGGTAGGTTTATAATTGCTCATATATTCATCCCCTTCTATTAAGTGTATATATTTTAATGTCTAGTAAATTTAATTAATAGTATACCAGATACTATAGATATTTTACAGATTCCTTTAATAAAGAAATCCTTTTTTTAATACAATTAATCATAAAATATAAGCATCTACCTTCCTAATAACATGTTTAAATCCATTAAATTCTGCTGAAGTAAAATAAGGATATTCTTTATGGAATCATATTTTTTATCCAACAATTCATGATCTAATAATCGATCCTTCCTTTCATCTAAAGACTGGAATTGGTTGTATATATATTCCAGTTCCTTCCTTATACTTTCCTCTAAATCCAAAGTATCCCTTTCAGCTCTTTCCTTTAATTCAATGGTTTGTTTTTCTATTTCAAATTTATCTCCAATATTGGGAACTATAGTATCAATATTGAACTCCTCTTCTATCAAATTGGCTAATGTATTAGCTGCTTCTTCCTCCCCATGGACAATGAATATCTTTTTGGGTTTGTTTTTAAATTTCCTTATCCAGTCTAAGAGCATAATTTGATCAGCATGGCCTGAAAATCCTTCCAAATTGTAGATTTCAGCTTTTACAGCCACCTCTTCTCCCAGTATTTTTACCCTTTTAGCACCATTTAGTATTATTCGGCCTAAAGTCCCTTCTGCCTGATATCCTACAAATACTAAGCTATTTTTTTCATCCCATAGATTATGCTTTAAATGATGTCGTATTCTACCTGCTGTTGCCATGCCACTAGAAGATATGATTACCTTGGGAAATTTATATTTGTTCAATGCCATGGATTCATTTTGATCCTTTATATATCTTAAATTTGGAAACTTGAAGGGATTGTCTCCTTTTAATATTAATGATTTGGCCTCATCATCAAAGCTACTGGAATTGGTTTGAAAGGCCTCCGTAGCCATTAAGGCCATAGGGCTATCTACATATATGGGAATTTTCATATATTCTTCTATTTGATTATTGTATTCATAATATTTATTGAGTTCATATATAAGCTCTTGAGTCCTCCCCACCGCAAAGGCAGGTATAATTACACTGCCTCCCCTGATTACGGTTTTGTTTATTATTTCTATTAACCTTTCTGTACTTTTAGCAAATTCCTCATGGATCCTATCTCCATAGGTAGATTCTATGATTAGATAATCGGAATCATCTATATATTCTGGATCGTTAAGTATGGGCCTATTAGGCATTCCTAAATCACCAGAAAATACTATTTTGTAAGAATCTCCCTTTTCCTTAATCCATAATTCTATAATAGATGAGCCTAGCATATGTCCTGCATCCCTAAACATTAATTCTATATCTTCATTCACTATGATCTTTTGACCGTATAGATAGGTTTCAAAGAATTTTAAACTAATTTCTGCCTCTTCCATGGTATATAGAGGTTCTATTGCTTTCTTGCCAGCCCTCTGCCTTTTCCTGTTTTCCCATTCCACATCTGCCTCTTGGATTTTTGCTGAATCCATAAGCATTATCTTACATAGGTCAAAGGTTGCTTTTGTGGAAATTATCCGCCCCTTAAAACCATCCTTTACAAGTTTGGGTATCCTTCCACTATGGTCTATATGGGCATGGGATAAGATTAAATAATCTATATCCGCCGGATTATAAGGAAAGGGTTCATAATTTAATCTTTCAATCTCCTCACTACCCTGAAACATTCCACAGTCTATTATGAGCTTATATTTATCAGTTGTAATTAAATAATTTGACCCGGTAACCATTTTGGCTGCCCCAAAAAATTGAATATCCATATTCACGCCCCCTTTTATCATTACTAATATTATTTCATTTTTGGCTATTCGTGTAAATGATAATATTGTAAAAAAGCAGTGTGGCATATATCGCCACACTGCTTAATTTTAACTAAAAAATCCCGGAAACAAATATTGCAACTAATGCTACTGGAACTACATACTTGACTAAGGGAGCCCACCAATCAAATACTTTAACTCTATTGGTCCCAAGATTGGCTTCCTTTTGGAATCTATTGAACTTCCAAACAAATCCTGTATAGAAGGCTAATACTAAAGCACCCAGAGGCATCATAATATTTCCTGAAAGGTAGTCTGCAAAATCAAACAAATTCCTACCTCCAATTAATATATGAGACCAGGGTCCATGGCCTAGTATGGTTGGAAATCCTACTATAAATATTAATGCTAAACTTAACCACACTGCCCTCTTTCTGTCCATTTTTAATAATTCTGTAAAACTAACCACTATTGGTTCCAGATATCCTAAGGCGGAGGATAGGGCTGCAAAGAATATCAGTAGGAAGAACATGGCTCCGAAAAAACCTCCTGCCGGCATTTGATTAAATAGATTGGACATGGTTACAAATAGTAAGTTCGGTCCTGAATCTGGAGATAGCCCCAAAGCAAATATGGCAGGGAAGATTACCAGTCCAGATATAAAGGCTGCAAGGGTGTCAAAACCTATAATCATAAGTCCGTCTCCAGGTATATTGCTATCCTTTTGAAGATAACTACCATATATGAATGCGCCACCGCTAGCAATTCCAATGGAGAAAAAGGATTGACCAAGGGCTGCCAGGACTACTTCCCCATTTATCTTTGAAAAGTCAACACTTAAATACCATTTTAACCCTTCTATTGAACCTGGCAAGGTCAAGGATCTTATAGCTAATATGATCAGCATTACAAACAATGATGGCATCATTATTTTTGCATGCTTTTTCTACACCGTCTTCCAATCCTCTTGCAGAAATTAGTCCTATTATTACGGAGCAGGCTATAGTAGCCAAAGAAACTAATCCAACATTAGAAACGAAATTTTCAAAAGCTTGTGAATAGCCTTCAGCAGTTAAACCACTTAAGGAACCTGTGACCATTTTAATTAGATATGCTAAAATCCATCCCATTATTTGTATATAGTAAGTCAGTATAAAGAAGGCAGAAAGTACTCCTAACCAGCCAAAGGCTACCCAGATACTGCCTTTTTTTGTTACTGACCTCATGCCCTGGATTGGATTCAATTGAGTTTTTCTGCCCAGGCTCATCTCCATGGTAAAAAGAGGTATGCCTATTAACAGAATAATAATTAAATAAACTAACACAAAAGCTCCTCCACCATTGGTGCCTGTCATGTATGGGAACCTCCATATGTTCCCAAGGCCAATAGAAAAGCCTGCAGCTGTCATTATAAAACCAAATATACTTCCCCAGCTTTCTCTTTTTTCCATTATAGTCACCCCTCAACTTTTTATTTGATCTCATAGAATCTCCCGTCATTTTTTTAACATTTATTGATAAAAATTTTTCCAATCCGATCCTTTCCATAGGGGAGGAGGAAAGAATCGGATTTGCCTTCAAGGAGAAGGGAGATTTTTAATTAAAACTAGAATTTATTCAAATTGAGTTGTCCCACTAACCTCCGTAGCTAAAGCATCTACTGCTCTTTTCACCATTTCTCTTCTTAACTTTAGCTCCTCTTCAGCTGGAAGATCTGGATTTCCGACGGGGTGAGGTATTGCAATGGTAGGCACTATTCTATTAGCCCCTACTGATTCGGATATGGTAGTAATAGTTGACATATGAACAATAGGTATACCGTATCTTTCAATTTCTTTTACCATCGTTGCACCGCAACGTGTACAAGTACCTCAGGTTGAAGTTAGGATTACACCGTCTACTCCAGCTTCCTTCAACTCCTTACCAATTTCTGTACCAAATTTTACCGCATTTCCTACAGATGTTCCTGTACCAGTTGTAGTATAGAAGTATTCATATACCTTGCCTATATAACCTTCCTTTTCAAGTTCCTTTAGTATATCCAATGGTGCCACCCTGTCAGGGATTTCATTGGCGTATACTGGATCGTATCCACCATGGATTGTATAATAATCGCCAGCAAGAGCGTCTATAGTGCTAACATCGTATTTGCCCCATTTTTGAGCACTGGCTGATTGGATTCTATCAGGATTGCCATGAGGAACAATACCTCCACTAGTAACTAGTGCAATGGTTGCCTTGCTTAGATCCTTTATTGCTGGGGCTGGATCTACAGTATCAAATTCTGGCATTGGAAGCTCTGTTTTAAATTCCTTATCATTCAATCTTGCTATTAGCATTTCAACTGCCCTTTGAGATCCTCTTTTGTCTGCAAATAATGTAAGTCTCTTTCCTTGTGGTATATATCCTTCTTCTTCTGGAAGGCCTAATTCTTCTCCCTTAGCAATCTTTGTTGCCAATTTTGCCATCACTGGTAGGGCTTTTCTCATACCTGCAGCTGAGTCAGTTGTTTCAGCTACTATAGCAATGCTTCTACATACTTCCAATCCTGGATTTTCAATGTACATGCCGGTAACTACTGGAATATCTAATTCTTCAACAACAGCCTTGGCAATCTCCCCGCAGGCCATTCCATACCTGCCTGCATTAAAGGCTGGTCCTGCTACAAGGATATCTGGATTATTTTCTTTAATAACATTGAGAATATATTCTAATGCCTCTTCCTTATTTTCATTGAAGTAATTATCCCCACATATTAGTGTTCCTATTACTTCCCCTTCCCCTTTTAGATTGCTATCAAATCCCATGGCTGGGCCTATCTTCTCTTCCTTATACATTGGTTCTATATCTGCTTTGTCTTCTCCGCCTATTTGTCCAAAGAACTGGTTTACATAGTATAGTACTTTAAACTTATTTGCCATTCCTTATCCTCCTTTCAAGAGTCTTAATATAATTTAACTGTTAGGTTGTGGTATCCAATCTCAGAAGTTGAACCTATTACGGCATTTAATTCACATTTAATTGAACCATCTTCCTGTAAAGAACCATCCCAACCGCCAGCTAATGTGGATATTGCTTCTGCATTTCCTATTACCTTATCTGCAGGTGGTAAGGTAACTACATGGCTTACATTACCTGTTGATACAACAGCCACTGCTTCCTTGGCAGTATCTGCTAATGGTTGACTCGCTCCATCCCATCCAGAACATTCGTCTGTAATCAATACAGTCTTAATACCTGCATCTTCCAATCGTTTACAGATCATTAATAAATCTGAATCTGGATTACCATATCCTTCTTCTGATACTATTACTCCATCGGCACCTAACATCTTGCATAGTTTTGCAGTATAGTCACAGGTTCTAAACTTTCCTTCCAAAGTAGTCAATTCAGGTGTCAATATAACTCCTAAGAAGTTTATTGTCTTTCCATGTTGTTCATATAGGTCTAAAATAACTGAATTGTTTTGATGTTGGTAGGTTGTAATCTTGTCACAGGCAGCAACACAGTTACCACTTATTACAGCCCCATCCAATTCTTCATTTGGATGCAATAGGGTTGGAAGTATATTTTGGGTATTTACTCCATATACGTACCCGTCGTGTAATAGTCCTTGGGAAATTAGCATTTCTACATATACTACCTTTGGTAGATCTGGGTATTTTCTGCTCTCTTCTGCATGGCTGCCCATTTCGTAGGTTAGTACCTCATCCGGCTCTACATCTCTTCCTGCCTCTCCAACAAATTCAGCTGCTTTTAAGCCGGCAAGTCTTACAGTTGCTTCATGGGCATGAGGATCTAATCCCTCTACAGGAGTTATGTCTACTACTAAATTAAAGGTTTTAGAGAATGGAGTCCATTTGGCACCTTCTCCCCACATGTCTATAACTCCTTCTTGAAATCCCACAATGTCCCCTACAGTAACTACAGCTGCCCCATATAATACATTTACCTTTCCTTCTCCTACCTGGGCCATCTTAGATGATACTCCTGGAAAACCATTACCTGCACCTTCTATTTTAACTCTAGGCTCGATTACATCCTTTACTGGAATAATCCTTACCTTTTCTCCTGGTCTTGCAATATCAACCTTAACATCTTTAATTCTAGAATCTTCCTTTAAGTGGCTTATTAGTTCTTCTGCATTTACAAATAATACTCCATCTTTAACTTTAGTCTCTTCTCCTAGCTGTATATCCTTAATGTGAATCCTTCTTAGCTCTAGCTTCAAAATAATCACCTCCAAAATTTTTTAATTTTTTATTTAACTTCTAAGTCCTTGAGGGTGGACTTTAAAAGTTCATTGTCTATTAAAGCATAATCATCAGCATGGATCCAATCTACTTTTCTGCCTTCCAGATTCTTCCTGTAATTAATGATGCTGTTTTCAATTATTTCAATATGGAAAGGGTCTACTACCTTGTTTTTTTCGCCAACGATAATAGATCTGTAAGGAGAGTATAGCATCCTCATGCTGGCTCCTAGAGGGTGGCTGATCAATTCTACACCTTTATAAACTAAATCCCTAACCTTTATCAGTACATCCTCATAGGACCCTTCAACAAAATAGATATTTTCCTTCTCTTTTTTTACCAATGGATTGTTGGTTACAATTTTGTATTTCAAACAATCCCACCTTCCATAAATTTTTACAATATTCTTGTATTTTCTATAGACAAATTTAATTAATTTCTAGTTTGCTATAGAGTTTATTTGTTAAAATGTTTCTTATTTGTATTTTACATGTATTTCAATTGTATTTCAAGAGTATATTTGTTATTTTTTATAAAAAGTCAAATTTTTTATATTTTTTTGGGTTGTAAGGAGCCATTTATGCCATTTTGACTTGTAATTTTTTGATTTTTCATAAAATATTTCAAACCTGAAAAATATAGATAAAATCTTATTAAATTAAGTTTTTCTCCATAAAAAAAGCCTTAAAGTTTATTATTCTATAATAAACTTTAAGGCTTTTTGATAAACTTTGAACAATGGTATTATAATAATTCTTGTTTAATCTTCTCCACAAAGGCGTCTATATGCTCCCTTGCATATTTTTCCGCCTTGTCCCTATCCTTTTCCTTTATGGCCTTTAGTACTTTTCCCAAACTATCTGTAAACAAATCCATAGAATCAAAATACCTTTGGGAATAATGCCATAACCTTTCAGTATGATTATGTAAGTTTTGGAGAATTTCTTGTAGACATGGATTTCCACTACTTGCAAATATTATATCATGGAATCTTTGGTCATCGATAATTGCCTTTTGATAATCCACAGTAATATCATAAGTCTTTAACCTATCAACTATCTTTTCTAACTCATCTAAATGTTCATCGGTGATCCTATCTACCGCTAACCTGGCTGCAAAAGGGTCCAAAATGCGAGTTACCTCAAATACCGATTTCATATATATGAAATCAATGGGTGTAACCTGGGCTCCAACCCTCGGTATTACATTAAGCAGCTTATCGGTACTCAATCTTTGAAATATTTTCCTTATAGGTGTCCTGCTAATATTAAATTCTTCAGCCAAGTCTACTTCATTTAAAACCTCTCCTGGATCATAATATAGTTCAATTATCCTTCTTTTTAAAATATCATATATTTCTCCCGTTTCAATTTTTTTACTCACAGTCATAACCCCTTATCTAGTATTTACTATTATCATATCAATATAACTCCGATTCTGCAATTAATATTATTTTTGACAGAAATAATATACACTAAATTTACACATAAGTAAACACATTAATGTATTATCAACTGTTCTATAGCCCCTCCCCTACAATAGTGAGCCTATTATAAAGATTAAATTTAATTATTTATTATGGTAAAGCATAAAACAAAAAGGTAAATGTATTTACCTTTTTTGAATTCTATGTTATTATATAGGTAATCATAAGAGAGGCAAAGGTTGATACTATGGCTAATGAAAAAATAACTATTGGTCAAAATTTGAAAAGAATAAGAGAAGAACTAGGATTGAAACAGTATGAAATAGCTGGAAATGAAGTTACTAGGAACCTAATTAGCCTTATAGAGAATGATAAAACACCTATATATTATAATGTGGCCCATATTATTGCCAAAAATATAAACAAAACTATAAATAAAAAAGGAATACAAATATATATTCAGCCAGAAGATATACTTAATCCTGGCCGATATGAGGCAAGAAAACAGGCAAACAAATATATTGAAAAATTACAAAAACACCTAAATGATTCCGATTATGAAATAGAAATAGAAGAATTAAATGAAATTGAAAATTTTTTAAATAAGTGGAATCTCATAGATAAAAAAATTAAAACTTATGAGTTATTGGGAGATATCTATTATAAGGCAAAAGATCTAAACAGGGAGTACTATTATTATCTTAAGGCCCTGGAAGTATCCTTTGAATTTCCTGGTATGAAGGATAGATATAAGATTATTCTGAAACTAGTTTCCAATTGCATTCTAACAAAAAAATTCGAAGAAGCAATAAAACTGTGTAATTTTGCCCTATCTACCCAAGAGGATATTTCTAACAAGTATAAAGGAGTATTCTATTTTAATAGTGGTTTAGCCTATTATCACAAAGGGGAATATGGTAAATGTTTAGATCAATTGATAAGGGCAAAATTCTATATTAACTACAATGATTACAGGGAAATGAAAAGAATATTAATATTGGAGGGAATATGCAATTTAGAATTAAAAAATTTTGATTGTGCGGTAAGAAATTACAATAAACTATTGGAATTAATAGATGAAAAGGGTAATTTTGAAGAAATGTGTTTAGCCTACATTAATTTAGTCCAGCTATATATTGAAATGGACCATAAAGAGGAAGTAATCAAATACCATCAAAAAGTAATGGATTGCTTACCCCATATAGATAAAAATTCCTTTTATTTACCTGAAATCCTTCTTAGCATATCTAATACATATTATTATTTAAAGGAATATGGTGGGTGCGCAGAGTATTTAAATAAAGCCTTATCCTTATCGGAAGAACTTATCAATCTCAGTGTATTTACAAAAACATTTTCAAATTTAATAGATTTATATACGGAATTAGGTTGGCTTGACAAAATAGATGACCTAGCTAGGAAATTCCAAAGGCAGATCTGTGATTTTAAGCTGGATGAAAACTTTAGTATAATCTTAAAAATTTTATACAATTTTATTGAACAGGGTAATAGTGAAGAAGCTAAATTTTTTATTAACAATCTATTAAATAAAAGGGGGTAGCAAAATGAAGATTTGGAAAAGGTTATCCATGATGATTGCAGTTATAACAATAGTTACTAGCTTAAATAGTCTGGTAATCCCTTGCAAAAAAACAATTCCAGTACCACCAGCCCCAATAAGGGACTCTATAATCAATGATTTTTAATCAACCCATACAACCAAATTTGGTGCTTAAAACAAAAAGTGGGACTATAATTTACATAATCCCACTTTTTGTTTTTTAATAAAATATTATATTTAGGTTACTGAATACGTTGCAAATACTACCTTTGGGCTTTTATTTCCAACCAGATCTCATCATAAACTTTTAAGAAATCCTTTATATCTTTAAATATCTCCAGATCTTTAATATCCTCTTCTGTAGGATAGGCGACTCTGCTGTTAACAATGTAATCTGGCAATAGTTCAATAGCTTTATAGTTTGGAGTTGAGTATCCTATATATTCTGTATTCCTTGCGGCAATTTCAGGTCTTTGCATAAAGTTTATAAATTCATGGGCCAGCTCTTTATTCTTGCAGGTCTTTGGTATAACCATATTATCAAACCATAAGTTGCTGCCTTCCTTTGGTATTACATAATCTAAATTTTCATTTTCCCTAATCATGGCTACCGCATCCCCTGACCAAACAACTGCCAAAGCCGCCTCTTCTCCTACCATCAAATCCTTAACCTCATCCCCTACATAAGCATATACTAAAGGTTTTTGTTTAATTAACTCATTTTTTGCCTCTTCTAACTCCTTCATATCTCTTGAATTTAAAGAGTAGCCTAATTTTTTAAGTGCTACAGCTATAGAATCCCTTTGGCTGTCTAACATCAATATCTGCCCACTATATTTTTCATTCCAAAGTATATCCCAACTATCCACTACATCGTCAACCATTTTCTTATTGTAAACTATTCCTACAGTTCCCCACATATAGGGTACTGAATAATCGTTATTAGGGTCGAACTCTAGATTTAAAAAACTATCGTCTATGTGCTTTAAATTGGTTATCTTTTCCTTGTCTATTTTCTCCAACAAACCTTCATTTATCATTCTCTCTATCATATAATCTGAGGGAAAGGCTACATCATAGCTTGCTCCTCCCTTTTTTATGCTTACATACATGTCTTCATTGGTGGCAAAGGTATTATAATTTACCTTAACATTAAATTCTTCTTCAAAATCTCTTATTACATCAGGATCGATATAATCTCCCCAATTGTATACATTAAGGGTAGGTTTATTGCTACATCCTGTAGCAAAGACCATTATCAGTATGAAAAACAAAGTAGTAAGGGTTTTAACACTAATTTTCATACAGTTCACCTCGTTTCTTATTTATACTTTTAGATGATCTACTATTGATAATCAATAGTAGAGCTAAAATGCTTATAAACATTAAAGTAGATAGAGCATTTATAGCTGGATTGATACCAGTCCTAGCCATAGAAAAAATAGTAATGCTTAAATTGGTTACCGATGGTCCACTATTAAAAAAGCTTATAACAAAATCATCTATAGATAAGGTAAAGGCTATTAGTGCCCCAGTTATTATCCCTGGCATTATCTCGGGAATTACTACTTTTATCAATGCATATAAAGGGGTGGCCCCTAAATCCATTGCTGCCTCTATCAAATGTTTATTCATCTGTTTTAATTTAGGCAGTATAGACAGTATTACATAAGGAATACAAAAGGTGATGTGGGATAAAAGCATTGTGGTAAATCCAAGTTCAATCCTTAAAAATCTAAACAAAGTCATTAAAGATACAGCTGTTACAATATCAGGGTTTAAAACGGGTAGATAGTTTAAATTCAATACTACCTTCTTGCTAAATACTGGCATTCCATATATTCCTATAGCAGCAATGGTCCCTATTATGGTAGAAATAATTGCTGACAAAATAGCAATGATCAAAGTATATTCTAAAGCCTGCCTAACTTCAAAATTCCTCAATAATTCCAAGTACCATTTTAAAGTAAAACCATTCCAGGAACCCCTATATTTTGAATCATTAAAGGAATAAACTATAAGAACTAAAATAGGCGCATACAGAAAAAGAACAATAAAAAAAGTATATAGCCTTTTAATTATCCTATCTACCATAATCCGCCACCACCTTCTTTATCCACATCAAATTTATTGGTAATCGCCATGGTAATTAATATAAATACCATCATTATTATGGATACGGCAGAACCAAAATGCCAATCCCCTATTTCTATAAATTGTCTCTCAATTAAATTCCCAATAAGCATGTATTGGCCTCCGCCTAATAATTTTGATATAACAAAAGTGCTAACAGCAGGCATAAAGACCATGGTAATCCCAGTAATAATACCAGGTATACTTAGAGGAAATATAACTTTTGTGAATACATTAAACTTATTGGCACCTAAATCTTCTGCAGCTTCTATTAAACTATTATCTATCTTAGTCAACACAGAATATATAGGTAAAATCATAAAGGGTAAAAAATTATAAACCATTCCCAATAATACAGCCCTATCGTTATATATTAAATCTAGTGGTTCAAAACCCAATTTAGTTACAATAGTATTTATAAAACCATTCTTACCTAATAGGGTCAACCAAGCATAAGTCCGTAGCAAAAAATTCATCCACATGGGTATAACGATTAATAGTACCATAATATTTCTTTTTTCTATTTTTTCCCGGGCAATTATCATTGCCATAGGATAACCTAATAATAGGGAAATAACTGTAGATTTTAAAGCTAAATTAACAGATGCCCACAATACTTCTACATAATACTCATTCTCAAAAAATTTCCTAAAATTATCTAGGGTAAACCCTAGATTACCTAGACCTACCCCTTCCCCAATAGTAAGGGATGATAGTAATACTAGACCTAATGGAACAATTATAAAAATAATCATCCATAGAACATAGGGATAAGAAGCCCATTTTATTTTCATTAATCATTCACCTTCTTCATTACATGAATATTTTCAGGTAGTACCCTAAGGCCTATCTCAGTGCCTACAGGCTTCATAATTGTACTGTGGACCATCCAATCTATATTTGAACCTTTAACTATCATTTCATAATGAACTCCCTTAAAAGTAACTGAGGTTACTACTCCTTTTATTGGACCATCATCAGGTGAAACTATTTCCAAATCTTCAGGCCTTATAACAACATCCACCTTTTCCTTTTTATCAAAACCTTTATCAATGCACTTAAAAACTTTTCCTGCAAATTCAACTACATAATCCTCATGCATAATTCCATCTACAATATTGCTTTCCCCAATAAATTTTGCAACAAAGGCATTATTAGGTTCATTATATATGTCTACAGGGCTGCCTATCTGTTGAATAGTTCCCTTATCCATTACTACAATTGTGTCCGACATTGTTAGAGCTTCCTCTTGATCATGGGTTACATAGATAAAAGTAATTCCTACCCTTTTTTGCATATTTTTTAACTCTATCTGCATATCCTTTCTAAGTTGCAAATCTAAAGCCCCTAGAGGCTCATCTAGTAATAATACCTTTGGCTCATTCACCAAGGCCCTAGCGATGGCAACCCTTTGTTGTTGTCCTCCGCTTAGGGAATCAACAGATCGGTATTCGAAACCTTCAAGATTTACCAGCCTTAACATTTCTTTAACCCTAGTCTCGATCTCATCTTTTGGCACCTTCTTTATTTTTAGGCCAAAGGCAATATTATCAAATATATTCATATGGGGAAATAGGGCGTATTTTTGAAAAACGGTATTAATCTGCCTTTCATAAGGGGGTAAGGTTGTAATATCCTCTCCTTCAAATATTACCCTTCCTTCTGTAGGCTGTTCAAACCCCCCTATTATCCTAAGGGTTGTGGTTTTGCCACATCCACTAGGACCTAACAGGGTCAAAAATTCATTTTTTCTTATGGATATATTTATGTTATTCAATACCCTTACACCGTCATATTCTTTAGTTATATTTTTCAATTCGATGGCATAAGTTTGCTCCATTTTACTCCCCCCTCTTATTTTCTAAAAGCTTGGTGGTGAACTTACCCAGATCACTGTAGCTTTTGACTTCCCTGCATTAGATATATAGTGATTATAATTAGCCTTGTAATAAAAACTTTCACCCTTTTTCACCCTATACTTTTCGCTACCTAGATGAAGGAAAATACTGCCTTTTAGAACATATCCAAATTCTTCCCCTTCATGGGGTGAATCCTCTTTTGTTCTACCCTCTGGCTCTAACTCTATAAGGATTGGCTCCATTATATTTTTCTGGGCGTTGGGAACTATCCATTTTAAAGTATATTTTAACTCCTCATTTTCAGTTTCAAAGGCATCATCCTTTGAAAAGACTATCTTTTCGTCTTCTATTTCATTAAAA
Organism: Tissierellia bacterium; assembly: GCA_012728725.1. Lineage (GTDB taxonomy): Bacteria > Bacillota > Clostridia > Tissierellales > Tepidimicrobiaceae > JAAYEM01. The sequence goes on from JAAYEM010000086.1 coordinate 19,312, forward strand.
AAGTCTCTTAAATTGGTTCCCAATCCTTCTAATATATCCACCAAGGTAGCTATAGAAGGTGATGTTAGATCTCTTTCTACCTGAGAAATAAATCCTTTAGTAAGTTCACATCTGTCAGCCAGCTCTTCCTGGGTTAAGGAATTTTGCCTCCTAAGGCGTCTTATTTTCTCACCAATTTTCACAATATCTTCCTCCCATATATTGAGTATATATTAAACATTTTGTTTATATTTACTAAACTCATTTTGGACTATTACATTATAAGCAAAACAATAATAAAAATCAATAGATTTTTATTATATTTTTATTATTATTTTTTTCTTTTCAATATAGCTAATATACACGCTTATGTAGAATTTCCATTAAAGGTAAGTTTAATATATTAAAGTTTTCATTTAATAAATCTAAAAATTCAAATTTTTCCCTTTAATAAAAAAACCAGTCTTAAAACTGGTTTTAATTCGCCTTTTGTATCTTGTTTTTAATGCTTCCCGTTATTATTACTAATAACAATATTGCAAGAGCCGTCAGTACAATAGTACCCCCTGGTGCCAGGTCAAAATAAAAAGATAGAATAAGCCCTAAAATGACTGAAATTATCCCAAAACTATTTGAATATATCAATCCTGATTTAAAACTATTTGCTATCAATAGGCTGGTTGCTACAGGCAACACCATTAAGGATGAAATAAGAAGAACTCCTACTATCCTCATAGATATGGCTACTGTCAAAGCTACCAATATGGAAAAATAATGATTCAAAAATTTGCTAGAAATACCAGCTAAATGGGCTCCTTCTTCATCAAAGGTTATATAGAAAAGATCCCTATAGAATAATATAATGGTAGTAAAAATTATAATTCCTATACCTATTACCAATATTAAGTCCTGATTGCTAATAAGGGCTAAACTGCCAAATAAATAGGATAATACCCCTTGGGTATTTCCTAGACTTATCAATATTGATGCCAGGCCAACCCCAGTGGACAAAATAATAGCCAAGGATAGTTCAGCATAGTTTTCATATTTCTTTCTCAATCCTTCTATTCCAAGGGCTGCTATTATTGAAAAAATTATTCCAGTATATACAGGATATATATTTGTGAGCATCCCAAAGGCTGCCCCTGATAAGGCTACATGGGATAGGGTATCCCCTATTACTGCTTGTCTTCTTAGCACTAAAAAATAACCAATGGTGGGGGCTATTAATCCAATCATGATTCCCATAATCAATGATCTTTGCATAAATTCATAATATAACATAATTTCCTCCTAATGATCATGAAATAGTAAATTCATGTTCTCACCATATATTTCCCTTACTATATCAATGGGTTGGCACTTATTTAAATCATGTCCATAAGCCTTTCCTTTAGACATGCAAATAATCCTGTTAACCTTATCATATATAACTCCAATATCATGGGAAATCATCACTAAAGTAATATTATGCTCCTTATTCAATCTATCCATTAGCTTATAAAATCTATTTTGAGATTCTAAATCCACTCCTACTAAGGGCTCATCCATAAAAAGAATTCTTGGATTATTTACCAGAGCCCTAGCTATAAAAACCCTTTGTTTTTGACCTCCTGATAGATTTCCAATTTTTTGTTTTTTAAGATCCTCTATTTCTACTATTTTTAATACCTGGTCTATCTTATCCTTTTCTTCCTTTCCCATTCTCTTAAATGATTTCTTCATTGATTGGATATTAGCTCCAATCACCTCTTCTACCGTTGCTGGAAACATGGGATTAAAATCCCTGGCATATTGGGGTATATATCCTATTTTGTGGAAATCTTTAAATTCATCAATTGGCCGATTAAATAACTTTATAGTTCCCCTATCTGGTTTAAGTAAACCCAATATTAGACGAATTAAGGTGCTTTTTGCAGAGCCATTGGGGCCAATAATCCCTACAAAATCGCCTTCTTCAATATATAGATTAATATCATCCAGCACCTTATTTTTTCCATAACTAAAACTCAAATTTTCCACAATTACAACCTTTTCTTTCATTTTATCTCACCAAAGCCTTCTCTAGATTAACTAGATTTTCTTCCATTATAGATATATAATCCTCACCATTTTTTTCTTCTTCCTCGGTTAAACCTTCTATAGGATTCAGAATAAGAACTTCCAAATTAGCCTCTTCTGCTATCACAGTGGCTGTTTTAGGATTAGCTAAAGTCTCTAAAAAAATATATTTAAAATCATTATCTATAGCAACATCAATAATATCTGCAATTGTTTTGGGACTTGGCTCCTGCTCCGGACTGATTCCTGCCACAGACATTTGTTTAAAATCATACCTTTTTGCCATATAAGCAAAGGCAGCATGGGATACTAATATAGTATCCCTTTTCTTATCCTTAAGCCCCTCCATAAAACTCCTATCCAATTCTTTAAGCCTTGCAGATAATTGTTCAAAATTAGTATTATAATCATCTTTGTTTTTCCCATCCAGCAGTATCAACCTATCCTTAATCCCTTCTCCAATCTTGATCATATTCAATGGATCAAGCCATATATGGGGATCATAAGCTCCATCCACTTGGATTAATTCTACTAGATCACTAGCCCTTAATGCTTTTTCTTCAGAAATAATAGAATTTAATAGCCTGTCTGCCCAAGTCTCTAAACCTGCTCCAATATATATAAAAATGTCCGCCTTTTCTATATCCTTCAATTGTTTTATAGATGGTTCATAATCATGGGATTCACTACCCGCTGGCACAACTATTCTCAAATCAATATTCTCCTTGCCTATCTCATAGGCCAAAAAGTATAAGGGATAGATAGATGTATATATTATAGGCCTATCCCCTTTACTAATATTATTTTCCCCACCACATCCTGTCAACAATAGTACTATTGATATGGCTATTAGTAACAACTTGTTCATCTTTTTCATCCTTATCACCATCTTCCTCCAGCCCCTCCACCGCCGGATCTTCCTCCGCCACCAGAGGAGCCACCGCCCCTTCTGCCTCCAAAACCTCCTCTATAGCTTCCAGAACCTCCCCTATACCTACCTCCCCTTAACAGGGAATAGGTCAATAAGCCGTTGAAAAATTTAAAATCTATAAATATAAAAAGGATTAAGCCTATGATCATAAATATTCTCATAGACCAGCTAGAAATACTTATATCACCATAATCATTTCCCAAATAGTATAATTCTTCATCTATTTCCTCTCGACCTAATTCAATATTGTATTCCTTCTCTACTTCATTGATTATGGCATTAAAACCAGATAATATACCTTCCGAATACTTATTTTCCCTAAAATAGGGTAATATGAACTTTTCTATTATATTTCCAACTTTACTATCTGGTAAGGGGCCTTCTAGTCCATAACCTACTTCTATCCATAATTCCCTTTCCTTTGGTACCACAAGGATTAATAGCCCATTATCGTATTCTCTACTACCTATACCCCACTTTTCAAATAATTCAGTTGCAAACCTATTTATATCCATGCCCCTTAAATCTAGTACAGTTGCTACAACTATTTGAGCACCAGTTTTTTTATATAGCTCCTTATTGGTTGCTATAATATATTCTTCCACTTGCCTATCTATTATACCTGCTTCATCATATACATAGAATGAATAGCTAGGCTCTGGCAATTGAATATCTACAGCATATATAGGGCTATTAACTAAAAGAATAAAAAATAGTAAAAAGATCCATAAAATTTTACTTCTTCTCATTTTTATCACACCTAAAAGCTTACTTCAGGTACTTCTGCTTCATCCTGGTCTATTTCAAAATACTGCCATTGTTCAAATCCAAATATATTGGCTACTATATTGGTTGGAAATCTCCTAATAGTCCTATTGAATTTTTCCACTTCCTCATTATACCTCATCCGCTCTGTTGCAATTCGGTTTTCCGTTCCAGCTAACTCATACTGTAATTCTGTAAAATTTTGATTGGCCTTAAGATCAGGATAGTTTTCCACTACTGCATACAGATTGGTTAAGGCCCTATTAAATTCTGCATTAGCTTCAGCGTATTCACCTGGGGTTCTTGCTGTATTAAATTTTGTCCTTGCTTCAGTTATACCAGTTAATACCTCCTTTTCATGTTCAGCATAGCCCTTTACAACTTCAACCAAATTGGGTATCAAATCTGCCCTACGTTTCAACTGGTTCTCAACTTGGGCCCAGGCGCCCCTAACCCTTTCATCACCAGTTACCAGCCTATTATAACTGCCTCCTAAATATGCTACTAACAAAACTACTATTATAATAGGTATTAATAATTTTTTCCCCATTTAAACTCCTCCTTGTTTAATAGTCTATACCCCACTAATTATATTATAATAAAATATCAACAAAATTTTTATAATAAATATAGCTGGGAGATTTTATCCCAGCTATGCCTTTGCAAGGGTTTTTTCTTTTTCCTCTAGATGTTTTTCCCACAACCTGTCAGCTGTTACCGCCCATGCTTTTGCAGCTTCTTCAGTCTTAGCTACCAAATCTTCTACATCTTCTCTATCTATAGGTTGAGTAGAATAGGCATTAGATTTATTTACCATCTCTTTTAATTTCTCAGGATTGTCCAATAGAGGACAGGGCCTTAAGTGGTTTTCATTAAATGGCATATTTTCTCTGTATTGATTAAACAAAGGTGACTGTAAAGCTTCCAGCAAACTCACATCTTTGATATTTACATTAGAATAATGTATAAAAGCACAGGGTTCCACATCTCCATTGGCATTTATATGGATATATCTTCTTCCGCCTGCAATGCAGCCATCAACATACTCTCCATCGTTCCAAAAATCTAGTATAAATATTGGTTTTTTAGTCCTTAAATATCTGACTTGATGGTACATGTACTCCCTCTGTTCTGGTGTTACCATTAGATCTACTACTGCATCCTTACCTATAGGTATATAGGTAAAATACCAACCAAACATACATCCTTTTTCAATAAGGAAGTCTATATATTCCTCTGTAGCTATAGAATAGGTGTTATGCCTGTGGTAGCAGGTTGAAAAACCAAATATTACCCCTTCTTTTTTTAGTAAATCCATAGCTTCCATAACTTTTTTAAAAGTACCTTTACCCCTACGCATATCTGTTACTTCTTCAAATCCTTCTATACTAATGGCCAATCCAAAGTTACCAAGTTCCCCTAAAGTTTTAGCAAATTCCTCATCTACTAAGGTAGCATTGGTAAAGGATAAAAAGGAACAGTCGCTATGCTTTTTGGCTAATTTTATTAGATCATCTTTTCTAACTAAAGGTTCTCCACCAGAATATAGATACATGTATATTCCCAATTCTTTTCCTTCATTTATAATCCTGTCTAGTAATTCATAACTTAGGGAATCTGTTTTATCATATTCTGCTGCCCAGCAACCAGTACAATTTAAATTACAAGCACTAGTAGGATCCATCAGAATTGCCCAGGGTATGTTGCAATTATACTTTTTTTTCATCTTATCCTGGATTGGTATTCCAACCATACCCGAGTTTACCATGTAATTAATTAGGAATTTTTTCCTGCTTGCAGGAGATAATTCGTTAAAGTATCTTTCAATCAATTTATACCAGTTGCTCTCAGGATCATCCACCACTTTTCTAAAGGTTTCTAGCATCCTCTTGTGATTTTCTCTAGTGATAATCTTTTCAGCCCAGTCCAACAGCTTATGCATATTATTCATTGGGTCCTTTTCAATATATTTTAGACCTTCATTTAATAATTTGGAGCTAATAAGCTGCTTTACAGTTGCCATTTAATCCCCCCCTTTATTAAACCTTTAATCCATCGATTAAAAGGTTAAAAGACTCTATTTTGGCTTTTATGTCAATGTTATTGGAAGTCCTCTGTAGTGTAAAAGTTTCAATAAGTGTGTATATAGTCTCAGCCAAACTTTTACTGTCTACCTGTTTTATCTCTTTAGATTCTATCCCCTTATTGATTAGTATTTCTAATATGAGTTTTAGATCTATAATATATTCCTTTAGTCTCTCCAAGGTTTCATTCTTTTCCCTTTTTAACACCAGCCATGTTTCTAATAGGAGTAAAAATGTATGATTATTATTGCCTTCCCCTATTAATTGATGAACTATCCTTTTCAACTTTTCAGTAATTGTTAATTCCTCATCAATTGAAATTGCCTCTACCTGGCTCCTAATCTCTTCCAATGTGTGCCTCATGGTTTGATAGAAGATCTCATCTTTATTTGCAAAATACTGGTATAAGGTGGTCCTTCCCATTCCACATTTTTCCGAGATATGGGAAAGATTTGTATTCCGATACCCCCTTTTTGCAAATACCTCTTTTGCCTTTTCAATTATTTCCTGTCTCTTCATATCATGATCCACTATCTTTGGCACTACTTATATTCTCCTCCTATATTGTATTAGCTTTGTTTTAATTTTATCATTTGCCGACACTAGTGTCAATATAAAATGGAAAAAGCTACCTCTGTCATGGAGTTAATCTATATCGTAAACCTTCATATTTTCAAGAGCCCTATTAACCAACAAATCTATAGCAATATTTCCCTCAGATCTTTCTATATCAGCTAATATAGGTTTTGTTACTGGATGTTTAGGTAAAAACAGAGTACAGCAATCATCATAAGGCAATATAGATGTTTCATAGGTTTCAATATCCTTGGCTATTTCTATTATCTCTGCCTTATCCAATCCTACTAAAGGCCTTAATATTGGCATATCCACCGCAGCATTTGTGACCGTTAATCCTTGGACAGTCTGGCTGGCAACCTGGCCTAAACTTTCTCCAGTAATTAATACGTCTATATTTTCCCTTTGTGCCACCTTTTCTGCAATCCTCATCATAAACCTGCGAGACAGGATGGTCATCTCATCCTCTGGACATTTGGCACTTATTTCCTTCTGTATTTCCAATATATTAACGCTATATAATTTCATCCTTCCAGTATATGAAGTCAAAATCCTGGCTAATTCTTTAACCTTTTCTTCTGCCCTTTCACTGGTAAAAGGGTAACTATGAAAATGGATCCCACTAATTTCCAATCCCCTCTTGGCCATCAAAAATCCTGCTACCGGGCTATCAATTCCTCCTGATAGAAGTAACAGACCTCTACCATTAGTGCCAACTGGCAGCCCCCCGTACCCTTCTACCCTATCGGTATAAACATATACCTTTTGTTTTATATCTATAAATAAATAGGTATCAGGATTGTGCAAATCCACCCTTATTCCATCTATATTTTTTAGTATCACCCCTCCCATCTTTCTGGAAATATCTGGGGATTTCATTGGGAAGTTTTTATCCACCCTATTGGTCTTTACTTTAAAGGTATTTACAGTTGCTTTTGCCTTTTTTTCCTCCATTATTTTGATTACTGCTTTTTCTATTTCCTCCATATCCTTTTCTACCCTAATACAGGGACTGATATATACAATTCCAAAAACCTTTCTCAGTCTAGCTATAACCGGTGCAATATCATCCTCTAGACTTTCTATATATATTTTTCCTTGCTCCTTATATATCCTTTTGTAGTCCGTACCTTCTATCGCCTTTTTAATTCTAGAAATCAATTTGTCCTCAAAGTACTTTCTATTTTTTCCCTTTAAGGCTATTTCTCCGAAGCTTATACTTAAAACCCTTTCCACTTTATCACCTCATAGTTATTTGTCTAATCTCTTCTACTGAATCCTTTAGTTGCTCTATGGCATAGTCTATTTCCTCTTTAGTATTTTCATATGAAAAACAAAACCGTATAGCCCCCTCTATTTCAATATCTGATAAACCTAATTCTAATAGGACATGACTTTTTTCTATACCCCTTGAAGAACATGCAGAACCAGTAGATACATATATACCTTTATCCTCTAAATAATGTAGTAAAACTTCACCCCTTACATAATGGAAGGATACATTTAATATATATGGAGATGCCTGATCTCCTAAAGGTCCATTTATATGAATATGATCTATTGTTCCTTTTAATCTATCAACAAAGTAGGATTTTAACTCTTTAACCCTTTCCCTTTCCTCATCAAAATTCTTTTGAATAATTTCAACGGCTTTTCCCAATCCAAATATCCCTGGTACATTTTCAGTACCAGACCTAAGTCCCCTTTCCTGATTGCCTCCAAATATTATGGGATTTAATTTTAATCCTTTATTTAAATATAATCCTCCTATTCCCTTTGGTCCATAAATTTTATGGCCACTGAAACTGAAAGCATCTATTCCCCATTTCTTTATATTTAAGGGGATCTTACCAAAGGCTTGAACTCCATCTACATGTACCAAGGCTTTAGATCCCTTTTCCTCTAAAATCCTTTTGATTTCCCATGTAGGCTGTATGCTACCTATTTCATTGTTTACCTGCATTATGGAAACTAAGATTGTATCCTCCCTTATGCTTTCCCTCAATTCATCTAAGGAGATTAACCCCTTATTATCTACTTTTAAATAGGTAATATCATAGCCTTTAGCCTCATAATTCTTCATAACGTTTAATACTGAAGGATGTTCTATTCTTGTTGTTATTATATGCTGTCCCATCCTGCAATATTTGTTTATTATGCTTTGAATAGCAAAATTATTGCTTTCCGTTCCTCCCGATGTGAAAAATATCTCATCCCTATCTACCTTTAAAAAATCAGCTATATTCTGTCTAACTGCGTTTATTTTCTTTTCAGCATTTAATCCTAGCCTATGGAGGGAAGATGGATTTCCATACTCTTCCCTTAATGCATATACCATCTCCTCAATTACTTCATCCCTAGGCTTTGTTGTAGAACAGTTATCTAAATAAACTTTCAAAATACCACCTCATCCGTTCTTTAATATCCTAGATCCTCATCAACTAAAAATATATTGATATTGGTCGCTGAAGGATTTTTATGTATTATTACTTCCACATTGCATATTCTATCATAAGCTTCACAGTCCAAGCACTTACCTGTAATCCTACATGGCGTATTGATATTTAATCTCTTTGCATTTTTAGGTGCAGCTACATTATCAATTCTTTCCTTTGCTTCACTATAATCTCTACATATTTTGTTCTTACCTGCTATTATATATACCCTTTCATGGCCATAAAACATAGATGCAACCCTGTTGCCCGTTCCATCCATATTGACCAATTTCCCATCTAAAGTTAATGCATTAGTACTTGTTATATATATATCTGCGCTGGCTGCCTTTTTTAATTCCTCCTTCCTATCTTCCCCTTTCCAATGCCAATAGACTTTATTGCCCCTTCTCTTTAGAAGTTCATATATACCTAAATCAGCCACAGTTACTGATCCTCCAATTCCCACCGATTCATCCTCCCTAATTGAATTCATCAGTGCTTCCTTTACCCCTTCTATATTATGAAAAATCTTCACTCTAAAACCATTTTCCTTTAAAGCTTTTTCTGCTAATAAAATTTTGTTATCCATATTCGTACCCCCAAACTCTATTTTTAGTTCAATAATCATTATATAGGATTTAAATATATTATTAAAGTTAAAAATTTTTATGTATAATTTTATGTTTTTCACAATTTTTTTGCAAAAAAGTCTTGCAAATCCCGTCGCAAATTGTTATACTTTTAAAGTGGTTATCCCCCTGGTAACCTCAAATAAGATCTCTATTCCCAATACCCCTTTTGAACGGTTTATTTTACATCCGTAATGGATGATGGCTCCTTGAGGAGCCACCTTTTTTTAAGAAAATAGGTGTTACCTTTTAGGTAAAGGTAACACCTATTTATTTATATACCTTCTATAAAGCCCTCTAGTTCTTCTAATTAAAAAACTTTCTATATTGTCTACTCGCTCAACCAAAGAATTCAAATCTTCTGCTATCTTTTTTTCCAGCTCATCTATTAGATTATATAAATTTTTGATTTCATCCTTTATTTCCTCTCCCCAATCTATATTATTATATTGATCCGGGGCCACCAAATCTTTTTTTTTAGAGGTATTTCCCTGGTGTTGTGGATAGGACCAAATCCAATAAAACTAATTTCTGGGTATATCTTTCCAAAAGAATAGTTCAATATATTTGAACCTTTCATAGCCCTATCATATTTATATCTTACTATATCTCCTTTTTTGGATTCCTTCCATAAATATATGGGGCTCCAAGTATTACCTTCATCTGTACTATATCTACTCATTACATTATCATATTCAATCCAAGATACCCATAATTTATTATCATAATATATTAAAGTGGGATATTGGGGATTTTCAGGATTGGATAATTCCATTTCTACCTCCCTTTCTATGGAACCCTCTACATATTTAAACCTTTCATATATTACTACTAAATTCCCTCCTTCATATTTACAATAGCTTATATGAAGCTTATCATCCTTTATTATTAAATCTATATATAGTCTATATTTTTTCCCCTCAGTCAATCTAATTTTTTCTCCCCATTTTCCTTCATTTAAGTTAAATGCCTTTATATAGATCTGCTCATCTTCTACATTATCGTAATAGGCCAGTATAAGTTTTTTATCTTCAATAAATACTTTTATTGGATTTAACAGTTCCCTAACCTTTATTTCATCTACCACATTGGTTATCCAATCATTGCCATCAAAATAATGGTGATAAATTCTATATTTCTTTTCTACAGATGATAACAATATTAAGTAAAATATATGGGGTTTATTATCATCTAATTCCATGTTTAGATAATATATTTCTGGTATTGGTTCTTTGGTCAGCTTTATATTTTCAGTCCTCTTCCCCCTTAATAGGGTCAAAACAAGGTCCATAGATGTATTTTGATATATAGTATATATGGTATCCTCCCTATCAATGGAAATATCGTATTCTAAAAAAACATCCTTGGCTATGGTAAATTCCCTTGAAGTCTTAGTCCACCTATTAAAATGCCTCCTGATAATCCTAGCTTTTGACAATCTAAATAGATCTATATTGTCCAAGGAATCAGATATCAAAATCAATTTATCGTTAAAATATGCCAAATAACCACCACCTATATATACTTCCCCTATAATCCTATTTTCAAATTGAAATAAATATTCCTTTTAATTCTGTAACAAGAATAATGGCTGGAGAATATAATGGGAATGAGACAAGGGACTCAAAACAATGAAAAGGGGGAAATATCATGAGTTCGAACTTCAAGCCAGAAACCATCGGTTTAGGATTGCCGGATAGATGCTGTGAAGGGACTACAGGATGTGAATGGGATGGCACTCTAAGAAAAGTAAAGGCTGAGCCAATATTTACCCAGAAGGTGTATGATGCTACTTTGGTCAATTTGCAGGCACTTAGTACTGTAAATAATGTTAGATTTACACCTAATCTTGGTGCAAATGCGAGAATAGTAAGAATTTCAGATATAAGATGTAAAAAATTCTTTAACCCCGACAATATTCATGACCCACGTAATTTAATAGTTGACCCAGACACAATCCTTTCTGGAGGCCAATTTGTAAAGGATGGAAAAGGAAAACCAGTAGAGGTAGTAGGGCCAGACGGTTTTAAATCAGAAAAATTGATTTTTGTTGATACTTCCGACTGCGACAAAGAAGGAGAGGGCACACCAGTATTTGGTACTCAAGTAGTTAGAATAAGGGGTAATGTGGTAGTTGAAATCGATGCTGTAGTTCAAACTTCCAGCAGCCGAAGAAGAAATGTCACCCTAAAGGCCAATGTTCCCATTACACCTGTGGAATTGACCAATTTCTTTGAACTATGTGTACCATCAGTATTTGACAGCGCCTTCTTACCAAGATTTGCTGAATTTTGCAATGTGCTCTGCGAAACCAGGTTGGCAACAAATAATATTTCAAGGGACATAGATATAAATCCTGAAACTGGAGAGGTAAAAGTTGATTTGATGATAGCAATATGTATAGCTTGTGAAAAGAAAATAATAGTACCAGTTCAACTATGTGTTCTATCAACAGGATTCCCTGAATTATCTCCAGTAGTATCACCAGTTTGTACTACTTTCCCAAGCCTATTCCCTAACCAAATAGATGAAAGTAGCAATCGTCCAAAGCCTCGTCCTAGACTAGCTTTAGAGGAAGAAGAATTTGAAGATGAAAATATAGATGTATATGAATATGAAGATTACCAGGAAGAGTAAAAAAAGTGCTCAATTTCTGAGCACTTTAATCTTTTTCCCTTAACTCTTTTATCATTAGCCTTTTGTCAATAATTTTAGATGCAAAATAAGCTGCAATTATGGCTATTATCAATCTAGTAATAAAGAGAAGCCATAGATTAGCCCTTACTACAGCAAATATGAAAGTGTCTTCAAATATAGCATGGCAGGCAACTAAAAATATAATAAGGACATATAAATCCTTTTTCCTCAACCCACTTTCCTCAGTACTTTCTATTATCACACCTGCACCATAAACTATACCAAATATTAGGCCTATCATTAAAGGGAAAACCGCATCATTAGATATATTGAAAAATTTAGATATAGGCTTAAGCTTCTTTGATATTACTTCCAGTATATTTGCATCCTTAAATATTTCCATGATTATCATTAAAGGTATAATTATCTTGGCCATGCCCAAAAGGGAATTAAAGCTTCCTATGGTACCCTCTCTTAAAAATCCTATAAAGTCCATTTTTCTCCCCCTATAAGAGTAAATTAAATATAATTCCAGCTATTACAGCCAAAGCCCCCCTAACAAATATAGCAACAAGGGAGCTTACACCAACCTTTTTAACTACCGCCGTCTCTAGAAATAGACTATGGGAAAAGGACAACATAATAGCCAGTATTGTAGCCTGTTTAGGTGTTAGGCTTAAACTTAGCATAGCACTAAGGCCTGCATACAAATTTACAAAATTTCCTAAAATCAAGGGTAAGGAGGCCTGTCCTGGAAGGCCAAAAACCTTCATAACAGGTTCAAATAGGTCTGAAATCTTACCCAAAATTGGGGTAAAGCTTAAAAAAGTCACAAAAAAATAAACGGGTACTACTATTTTTGATAATCTCAATAAAGTTAATATTCCCTTCTTAAATCCATTGACAGCACTTTCCCAATACATAATGTCTCCCCTTCTTATAGTCTTCTGTAAATATTATAGCATACAAATAACCTTAAGTATATACACTTAAGGTTATGCTAATTTAGAATCTCTGCTATTTATTGAATTGGACCACTTGCCACATTTGTCCCCATACCTAGCAAGTATCCTGCCATTTTCCTTTATCTCTATAACTTCACATATATTGGAACAGCCATCACATTCAAACCCATTTACCTTATAATCAGCACTATGAATGGAAGTGCCTTTAAAATTAGTCTTTCCTTTCTTCTTTACTTCCTCTTTAGCCAATATGGCCACCCCTATGGCACCCATTACATCGTAATTATCCGGCACATAGATTTCTTCTCCCAGTACTTCCTTAAAGGCCCTTTGGATCCCAATATTTGCTGCAACCCCACCCTGAAATAGGATAGGTGGCAATATCTCTTTTCCCTTTCCCACATTATTTAAATAGTTCCTAACCAAGGCATCACATAATCCCCTGGCAATATCCGATTGGTTATGACCCAACTGTTGTTTATGTATCATATCCGATTCAGCAAAAACAGCACATCTTCCAGCTATCCTCACTGGATTTTTAGACTGAAGTGCAAGGCCTCCAAATTCGCTTATATCTATACCTAATCTAGAAGCCTGCCTATCTAAAAAGGAACCCGTTCCTGCAGCACATACGGTATTCATAGAAAAATCTACAACTATTCTATCTCGAATTATTATTATCTTTGAATCCTGTCCCCCAATTTCTATTATAGTTCTTACATTGGGATTAAAACTCAATCCAGCTATAGCATGGGAGGTAATTTCATTTTTTACTATATCGGCACCTACTATTATATTAGCCAAATATCTTCCACTACCAGTCACTCCTACCCCTAATATTTCCTCATCTTTAAATTCTTGATCAATCTCTCCAATGGCCTCCTTCAAAATCTCTATAGGTTTACCCAAGGTCCTCATATATTTCTTATAATGAATATTATTCTTCTCATCCATCAGCACTATATTGGTACTAACAGAACCTACATCTATACCCATATAATATTTATCCATATAAGGCTTCCTCCCTCCTTCTTTGAAGTAAATCTACAAAAGCTTCAAGCCTCGTTACATATCCAGCTTCTCCCGTCATTTCATCTAACACTAGAGTAATCATTGGAAAATTGTAATCTTTACTTACTGTATTTAATATGCTCTTTGCAACTATTTCAGGCATACAGTTTAATGGCAAAAGTTGAATGGCCCCATCAAATCCCCGCTTTGAATAGTATATGGCTGAACCTACCGTTTCCCTTCCATGCCCTCCCACTAAAGTATCCAAATAAGGCTTTGCTAGTTCATATTTTTTGTTCTCCAATTTTGAACCAAAGGGAAATCTGGCCACATGATGTTCTACCCATATAGTTGGAGATAATGATTTTTCTACAAGGACACCCATATGGCCTAATTTCCTCTCTATTTCTAAATTTACAAAGGGCTCTATTACCGTATATATTTCACCTATCAAACCTATCCTTATGGGATAATAATCCTCCTTGATAGCCACCCTGTTTAAAGAATCAATAGTTTCATCCATTAAGTCCAACATATCCTTAGCCCCAAATCTATTTTCCACTTCCTTATAATAATCATCAATAATCCTATCTACCTCATAACTGTCAAGGGCATAAGCCCTTTTTCTATTGGCCAAATCTGTTATATAATCAGCTTTTTGTATTAGTTTCCAGCCAAGCTTACCAGCTGAAACTACGTCCTTAATATTGCTGGCATTAAATATCCTATATACATTTTCCTTTAAAGGTTTCAAACCTTCTCCTATTGGATCTAGCACTATAAAGTCTACATCATAACCTAAATCCTTTAATATATTGTTTTCCAAAACAGAATAATATCCAAATCTACAAGGACCACAGCTTCCCGTTAACAATATAGTGTCAGCACCCTTTTCAATGCTTTCTATAAAATTTCCTATCATGATTTTAAGGGGCAAGCAGATGGTTTCCTGGGAGTATTTAGTTCCCAGCTCCAAAGTCCTTCTACTACATATGGGTGGAGTTATTACCTCTTGTCCTAATTCCTCTAAAAAGGCCTTGGCAGCAATGTATACATTACCCATATGTGGAAATGTTATCTTCATGATTATCCCTCCACTCCAACATATCTAAAAAGGCCTCAATTCTCGTATTAACACCTGCTTCTCCCGTTTGTTCATCTATGGTAATCAAGGTAAAAGGGATTTTATGTTCCTTTGCTTTCCTTTCTACTAAATCCATTAATACTGAATCCAATCCACAACCAAAGGCAGATATATATATAATTCCCTTAATAGCTTTTTTCTCTATTAAATAAAAGGCGCTTCCCACTATTTTGTGCCCATGGGTCCAAAACATTCTCTTTGGCAATTGGGAAGAATAACACCTGGCAATTTCTTCATCTACCATCTCAGCCGTAATAACTCTAATTCCCTTTTTCTTTAATTTCCTTCCTATACCCATATTGGTATGCTCATCATATATATTATAGGGATGGCCTAATAAGAGTATTTGCTCCTTTCCCTTTTCGTATTTATCTTTCCTTATATAGGATAGATTATCGTATAGTCCCACAGCATTTATGGGTATAACTCCCAAGGTCATTAGTTCATTATACTTTTTATATTGTTCATAGGCCTTATTATAGGCTGCATAAATTTTTTTATTGCTATTAATAAAGTATTTTCCTGTATAAAGAACTGCCTTGTTTAAATCTCTATGGGATTTTCTTAGGTTAATATTAGGGGCAATGATTGTCGGCAATCCTTCTATGCTATTTTTAACCATATCAGGTAATCCTAAATGTTTAGGACAACAATATTCTTTCCTATAAATGCTAATAAATTTAGGGATGAAAATATAATCCACCTTATCTTTTAAATAATCTACATGGCCATGAAATACTTTAATAGGTAAACAGGCTTCATCTACACAGGTGTGGACTCCCCTATCTAATATTTCCTTATTGGTAGGGGGCGATGTAACCACCTCTATGCCTAGATTATTGAAGAACTCTTTCCATAACAGGTAATAATCATAATATAACATACCTCTTGGTATACCTACTTTATACTCCACAATATCCCTCCAATCCACATTAATCTATTATTACCAAAAGGTATTTAAAATATAAGCATTAAAAAAGGAGAAGCTAGTTTAGCTCCTCCCTAAATTCATTTAACATATAATTTATGGTATCTATAGTAAACAATATCTCTTCTCCACTGGTTACCTTTTCATCTAATGAATACCTTATATAGGATAGGAATTCTTCAATATTGGTAAAAGGTAGTTCTAGTGCAGACAGCAATCTTTTCATTCTAGTCTTTCTTTCTATATTGTCCATTGAAGAAATACTCCTATTTATATATTGGATCAAATTATCCACTAATTGTTCCAAATAAGGTAGGCTGATCCTCTCGTATCTCTCGGGAAACAATACTTGAAACTTACTAAATTCCACATCATTATAATAGGTTAATACCTTGCCAGCAAACAACATCTCCTCATTTAAGCTGTCATCAAAGAATCCATTTCTTTTTAAAGCTTCTTTATTTAAACTATCAAAATACTTTGCATCTGATAATAATTGCCTTTCTGCCTTTGTTAATCTCTTTTCGCTAAGTTCTGTCAATGATTCTAATATTTTATCCTCTGGATTATCAATATATTCTTTCCACCTTTTAAAGGCTTTTACATAATCAGTTCTAATTACAAATCTATCTTTAATTAAATATAGAGCCATTAATCTATTGATAAGTAGGCCTAAGCTATGAATAAATCCACTCAACTTTTCTATTTCTGCCGATAAATCTACTATCTCTTCAGCAATCCCTTCCAATTCATCTTTAGATTTATTCTCAAATTCAAGCTTTTTTAATTTTTGAATATGAGTAAAATAGTTGTCAAATATTACTCCATAATCCCCTAACAAAGTGCTGTCAAAGAGTATCTTATATTTTTCTATTCTATCCTCTACCACATTTACCGTATAGGGACTAAGATTCCTAATCAAGGTGGATTTGATTATATCAAAATATTTATATTTACTCATCCTAAAGGGGAGTATGCCTAGTATGCTAGAGACTATACTTACATAGGCACTACTATCATTAGACTTAGAACTTAGTGTGCCTGATATATTATCAATTAAATGATCAATTTGTTCTTTTTCAATATCTACACCCTCATAACCAGCCTTTGCTAAAATTTTCATAGCGTAATGATCTAGTAATTCTTTAATATAGGATAGCTCAATTTTGTAGCCATAAATGGCTTCAGACATACAATACAAATATTCCCTAGTTTCTAATAATATATTTATATTTTTATCTATTTCCTCCATATCCATATCTTCATGGATTTTTATAAAAGAATCTACTATTATATTTAAACTTTCAATAATCTTTTTCTTCTCTTTAGCTTTTATATTGGAAAGAAAGTCCTTTTCCCTTGATAATCTAATAATATTTCCACTTGTACCGATAAAGAAATTATAGGCCATATCTCCAACATTTAATAGTTGTTTATTATTTATATCCTGTATCCTTAATTTTAACTCTTCATCTGTTAGTTTAGAGAAGTCTAAACTGCCCTCTTCTCCATTTATATGATTCATATAAATGCTCCTTTCTGTAGATTTCAAAAAACTAATATGATAAAATCAATATGTAATTTGTCTTAAGTTATTATATCATAATATAACAAAATCTTCTATCCAAGCATTATTAATGAATATTTATTGAAAGTCTTGATGGAAAGTCCATTGTTTAAAATTATTATAAAATTAGGGCTTTCAACTGGTCAAAAAATTCTATAGAATACTTATAAGGAGAATATTATGGAGAAACTGGAGTATTTAGTGGAATTAAAAAAAACTTATAGCAATTTTGAAAAAAAGAATATATGCTTTCTAGATATAGAAACAACAGGTTTAAGTAGAAAATATGACTACATCTACTTAATAGGCCTATTATATTTTAATAAGGAAAAAAAGAGTTGGGCTATAAAACAGTTCTTTGCAGAAAATATATATAAAGAAAAGGAAATATTAGAAGCATTTGCAGACTTTATTGATGGGTTCCATTTAATTGTCACCTACAATGGAGATAGCTTCGACCTGCCCTTTATAAAATGCCGATTATCAAAATATGGTATAGACGATGCAGCTATTGATATTAATACTTTTGATATTTATAGGGAAATTAAGAAAAACAGTTCTTATATTAATTTAGAAAACCTAAGATTAAAAACCATTGAGGAGTATTTGGGAATCCATAGGGATGATAAATACTCAGGAAAGGATTGTATTAAATTCTACAACCAATATATGAATACTAAAGATGCCCTTTTAAGGGAAAGGATTTTGAAACATAATTATGATGATCTTTTCTACTTATGGGATATATTAAAAATATTTGATATTATAGAGGATTCTAAAACCTTATATATTGATCTTTGGGAAAAAATAAGGATTGAGATTACAAATATATGTATAGATAAGAATATATTTAGTATTTCATGTGATATATTTACAAACAAGAATGATATAAATGTGGTTTATTTCCATGAGGCTTTCAATCTTCACTGGCAAGGGGATAAGCTTATTATCAATTTAGAAGTAAAGGAAGGCCTTATTACCCCTACAAAAAAATGTGTATTTTTTGAAAAAACCAGCTATCCACCTTGCTCAGGCTTAAAAGATTTATCCCAATATATGGTCCCAGATGATATAATCCTTCTAAAGGTAGAAGATAAATATATAATGGAGAATATAAAAAATTTAATAAAATCCATTTTAACAAATACAAGATAAAAAACAAGACAAAAAAACAACAAACCTGATATCAGGTTTGTTGTTTTTTTGGTGGGCCTTCAGGGACTCGAACCCCGGACCTACCGGTTATGAGCCGGGCGCTCTAACCAACTGAGCTAAAGGCCCTTATTATTTCATAAAAATTATTAATTTAAGGTTTACAATTTATAATTCATAATTTGTAACCTTACGGGTTACAAATGGTGGGCCTGGGTGGACTCGAACCACCGACCTCACGCTTATCAGGCGTGCGCTCTAACCGCCTGAGCTACAAGCCCATTCAATGCGAAATATCCTTCTCCCCAATCTCGCAACTCAAA
>JAAYEM010000087.1 GCA_012728725.1 Tissierellia bacterium
AACATCTCTTTTAATCTGTTTGATATATTATCATCTATCACTTTTCTTCGGTACTTTGTAACCAATACAAGATGATAATATAATAAGAACACTGAATGATTGTTGCTATCCAATTTTATCATTATATCTTTACTCCTTTTAGTTAACACTGATTATATCTATCAAGAATTATAACATAAAAGGAAAAATTTACCAACCGATATTCATCTCCCACTTATAGAAGTGGGAGACTTCTATCGGGAATTATGTTAATGCAATAAATATGCCAAATTATTAGTTCGAGAATTTAAACATTTTCCATTTAATAGATAGTATTTTTGTCCTATAATTGGTGCAGTTGTCCCAATATTAGTACTTTTTGGAGTAAAATAGTCCTATCTATTGAACTTTTTAGATAGGACTATTAATACGCAATTATAAATATTTCTCTTCTAAATATTGAATAAAATACTTGGATTTAACCTCTTCACCGGTAACCTTAAGCATCAGCTCATGGGGAGTATATAATTGTCCATATTGATGGATATTTTCATAATTCCATTTATTAAGGGGTTCAAAATTGCCTTTAGAAATCTGTTCATATAGATCTGGAATATCCTTTAACATTTTATTTCTAAATTGGCCACCGTATATATTTCCAAGGGTATAGCTTTGGAAGTAGCCTACATGGCCTGATGCCCAGTGGACATCCTGTAAAACTCCCTCCCTTGCATTTTTAGGTTCTAGGCCTAGGTATTCCTTATATTTGGCATTCCAAGCTTCATAGAAATCATCGGTTTTTAATTCTCCATTGAAATATTCCTTCTCCATTTCAAACCTTATTATGGGGTGTAAACTATAGGTTAATTCATCGGCATCCATCCTCTTTAAGGACGGTCCCACCTTGTTTATAGCCTTATAGAAGGTATCTAAGTCTACTTTTTTGAACTCTTCTACCTCAGCTTGTAACAATGGATAAAAGTACTCCCAAAATTCCCTGCTCTTTCCAATTATATTCTCATAAAAACGGGATTGGGATTCATGCATGGCACCAGATATGCCTCCCCATATTCCGTATTCAACTGCTTTTGAATTAGAACTGTATTCGTATACCCCATGGCCACATTCATGAAGGATGCTAAATATACTAGGAAAGAGATCTGAAAACCTAGTAGTTATCCTTATATCTCTAGGACCTACTCCTATGCAGACTGGATGGATTACCTCCCAATAGGTTGCCTTATTCCCATCAAAGAAGGCAGTTTCTACCATTTTTATGCAAATATTTCTTATAGTTTCCTTACTACACTGGACCTTTAAAAAACTATCATCTATAGACTTATGTTCATATTTAATTTTATCCAAAATGGATATTATCCCTTCCTTTAGTTCACTAAACAATTGATGGATTTTTTCTACAGTCATGCCTTCATCTACTCTATCCACCAGTACATCTAATGGGTTTCTGGTATTATCTATTGCCTGGGCAATTCTAGTTTTAAGTTCAAACATCTTATTTAAATAGGGCTTGTATAGATTAAAATCGGCTTTTTCCAAGGCTTCCTTCCATACCAATTGGGCCTCTGATGTAAAGGAACTCATCTCTATCTGTAGATCAACAGGGATTTTTACTGCGTTATCATACCTTTTTATTAGTAGCCTTGCAACAGCCTTATCATATAGATTTTCATATTTATCTTCATCTATTTCTCTAAAATACTCTACTATTTTTTTAGTCTCTGGATCTTTAATTAGCTTTAATTGCTCTTTAATAAAATACTCACTTACCTCCTTGCGATAAGGTCTTCCATCTACAGGCAAACCCTGCCACAGGTCCCAGGCCATTAAAGCTCTAATGCTACCATAATATCTTTGTATATTCATAATTTCCTTAGCTTTTTCTATGTTTTGCTTATATTTTGACATATAATACCTCCAAACTAAATTATATTTCAATCAGATTGCCTTAAAAACAATCTCCATATTTTAGTTGCCATAAAGATAAAGACAAAGGGGCCTTTTTGGAGCCCTTGTGTCTTTATCTGATAGAGCTTATTTATTTAATTATACTATTGTCATTTCCTTTGGAGCCTTATTTAATACTCTTGGACCATCTCCATCTACTACCACTATATCTTCAACCCTCATTCCAAATTTGCCTGGAATATAGATGCCTGGTTCTACACTGAAGGCCATTCCTGTCTTTAGCACCTGATCATTTCCACCTTTTATATATGGAGCTTCATGAACAGCCAACCCTATACCATGGCCTGTCCTGTTTATAAAATACTGACCATATCCAGCATCTTTTATTACCTGTCTAGCTGCATTGTCCACCTCTCCAGCAGTTACTCCTTCCCTTACAGCCTTTTCTCCTGTTTCATTGGCCCTTAGAACTATTTCATATATCTTTTTCTGTTCTTCTGTTGGTTCTCCTATAAATACAGTCCTGGAGATATCAGAGCAGTATCCCTTATATCTACAGCCAAAATCAAGGATTACTAAATCCTGCTCCTGGATAACCCTCTTGTCGTCATTATAGTGAGGTTTGGAACTGTTTGGACCAGATGCCACTATTGGTTCAAAGGATAATTCTTCTCCACCAAATTCTATAAGGAGCTCTTTAATCTTATCTGCAATTTCCCTTTCAGTTACCCCTGGTTTTATGTACTTTATAACTTCTTCAAAGGTTTTGTCTGCAATTTCAGCAGCCTTTGCCAAGTATTCTATCTCTTCTTCATCCTTGATTAATCTTAATTCTTCAAACATCTTGTCCCCATTTACAAAATTAGCCTGCATTATTTCCTTCATATCTAATAGGTCTACGCCTCTTATACCATCGTTTATGGCTATAGTTTTATCCTTTAGATCATAATCTAATGCAGCCTTTTCAAAAGTTCCATTTACTCCGTCATTGTCTGACCATACGTATATGTGGGCTTCTTCTCCTAGAGTTTCTCTCCATTCTTCATAATATAGTTCTGGAGAAATAACAAACCATCTGCCATCTGCTAGGGCAACAAATCCTTGGAATCTTTCACATACATAGGATTTTAGGCCTGTTAAGTATTCAGTATCACAGGTTGGAGCTAATATACATCCATCAACCTTATGATCCTTTAGAATGTTTAGTAGCTTTTCAAACTTGTCCTTTTTTAACATCTAATGCACCCCTTTTCAAATATTGAATATATTTGTTATTTTCTAATTTATTATATTATAAATCAGGTAATTACTCAAGGGATGACCCTAATCAAAAAAACAAGACAAAGGCAGCTAAATCAAAGCCTTTGTCCTATTTTACTAAAGATACTTTTTATAGAGAATAAACTATCTTGCCATTAATTATGGTTTTAACCACCCTGGCATTGGTATTGTAGGCGGGCAAGCCCTGAAATAGAACTATATCTGCATCCTTGCCTTTTTCTATGGAGCCTACCCTATCCTCTATCCCTAATATTTTAGCTGGATTTATGGTTATCATCCTAAGGGCCCTTTCCACTTCTAAACCTTCCCTTACCGCTTCTCCAGCGTGGTGAATGAGGGTATCTATACTTAACAAGGGGGCATCTGTAGTTAATGCAGTCACTACCCCTCTTTTATCTAATTCTACTACCGATTCAATATCTATGAGTCTAGCCTCACCAAAGCTTTTCCTAGATCCTAGTGGTCCAAATACTACTCCACATCCGCTTTCAACTATTTCTTCCATGTAATCGCCGGCTCCCCAGGCATGTTCCAATGTGAAATCTAAATGGAATTCCTTGGCTATTTCTATTGCAGTCAGCATATCGAATTGGGTACAGTGGATTTTAAGGGGTATTTCCCTTTTTAGTACCGGTATTACCGCTTCCAATTTTTTATCGTACTCTGGCAAGTCTGTACCCTTCTCTATTGCCTCTTCCTTCTTTTCCATATATTCCTTGGCCCGCCTAAGTAAGTCCTTAATTATCCCTGGAATGGACATCCGGGTGGATGGCTCCTGATTCCTTCTTCCATAAACCCCCTTTGGGTTTCCCCCTAGAGCAACCTTTAGGGCCACCGGGTTTTTTATGGTCATATCAAATATATTATCTCCATAGCTTTTAGCTGCAAAGGCCAGCCCACAGACTACATTCCCACTTCCAGGAGTTATTCCCAGGCTAGTTATCCCATTTCTGTAGGCATACATAAAATCCTCAGAATCTATATCCGTTCCATATATGGCCTGGACATCAGGAGTAATATTGTTAGTCATCTCGTTAGCATCATCAATAATCCGGTTATTGGAGAAGTTCATCCCACCAATATGGGAGTGGCAATCGATTAATCCTGGCAAGGCTACCAATCCCCTTGCATCTATTATTTCTCCTTCTGCTTCTAAGCTTCTTCCCACTGCTACTATCTTTCCCTTATCAATTAGTATGTCCCCTTCTTCTATAATTTCATTAGCCATAGTGTATATTTTAGCATTCTTTATTAGTAGCATTTTCCCCACTCCCTTCCTGATAGACTATCTCTCCTCCTACTATAGTGTAAAGGGGTTTGGACTTATAGTATTCTATTGGATTATTGGAATATATTACAAGGTCAGCCAGCTTGCCCTCTTCTATAGTACCCAGTATATCATCTATGCCTAGCATCTTGGCAGGATTTGATGTCATCATCTTTACTATTTCTTCACTGTCTACACCTACCTTATAGAATTCAATGGCGTTCCATAGATACTTGATTTTACCTTCAGGCCCATAGTTGGATGTCAAAGTAAAGCTTACTAAATTTCCCTCTTTTTGCAATTGGGCTATTCTATATAAATCTGTATCATTGTAGTTTTTGGCAGTGTAATCCGTCTGCTCTCCAATGACTACAGAAATATTTCTCTCCTTTATGGATTCCAAACACCTATGGGCTTGGTAAGCTCCAACTATTACAAGATTTATATCATACTCTTTGGTCACATCCAATAGGGCATTTATTTCAGTTGAAGTATTGGCAGTTATAAAGAGAGGAATTTCCTTTTCCAAAAGCTTAGTGAGTATCCCTCTAATCTCAGCAGTTTTCCAATCCACTTCTCCTTGAGATTCTTTTTCATTGAATGATAAGAATTTCTCCAGTTCATTGAATATGCCCATTCTGGTCATAGGGCTTATGTTTCTCTTACCGTAAGTTTCTTTAACATTCCGTATAACGGAACCCTTTAATCCAACGGGTTCCTTCATAAGCATCTTGCCTGAATTTAAACCCCAGGTCCTATATGCGGCCATCTGGCCGCCTATAATATTTTTGTTTCCCGGTGCAGCCCCAATGCTTGTAATCCCCACTTTGTAAAGCTCTTCTACCAGAATTTCTCCATGGTTGAAGGCATACTTTATTTTCAATTCTGGGGTTACAGGATTTGAAATCTCATCATGGTCCTTTAAGCTAAAGGTAATATCGGTACAGCCATAGGAGCTTACAGGGTCTATAAATCCAGGAAAAACATGTTTATATTGGGCATCTATTATTTTAGCCTCTTGGCAATCTAAACCCTTTCCAATCCTACTAATTTTCCCATTCTTGATCAATATATCATGATTCTCTAGTACCTTACCATTTCCAACATGAACTGTTCCATTTTTTATTAAAAGCATCTGCTGTCCCCCTATTTGATTCTGCCTATTCTAATTGATCTTTCCTACCAGGTGGCAGGCAACAAAATGTTCTTTTTCTACTTCAACAAGCTTTGGTGGCTCTTGTCTGCAAATATCCTTGGCAAATCTACATCTTGGTGCAAATCTGCAGCCTGTTGGTGGATTGATATTGCTTGGTATCTCACCCTGAATTGGTATCCTCTTCTTAGTCCTTTCCTCCTCGGGATCGGGTATGGGTATGGCTGATAATAGGGCAGTAGTATAGGGATGTAATGGATTTTTATATAATTCATCACTAGTTGTAAGCTCTACCATTCTACCCAAATACATTACCCCTACCCTGTCTGAAATATATTTAACCATGGACAGATCGTGGGCTATAAATAGGTAGGTTAGGTTCTTTTCCTTTTGCAGCTTCATCAAAAGGTTTACTACCTGGGCCTGGATTGATACGTCCAATGCTGAAATAGGCTCATCACAGACTATAAATTCAGGCTCTATGGCTAAGGCTCTAGCAATCCCAATCCTCTGCCTTTGACCGCCAGAGAATTCATGGGGAAATCTTGAAATATGTTCCTTATTCAATCCAACTGTGTTGAGTAAGTCTAGTATTATCTCTTCCCTTTCCTTTCCCTTAGCTATATTGTGTATATCTAAACCCTCTCCTATAATGTCCCCTACGGTCATCCTAGGATTTAGAGAGGAATAAGGGTCTTGGAATATAATTTGGGCTTTTTTTTGTAAATTCCTTCTTCTCCTTAGGATCAAGCTTGTGAACATCTATGCCCTTGAATAGAACCTCTCCATCAGTAGCTGGATACAAGCCTAATATAGTTTTTCCGCAGGTGGTTTTTCCACAACCAGATTCTCCAACCAGGCCAAGGGTTTCACCCTTGTATATATTAAAACTTACATCATCTACCGCCTTTACCGTTGCCTTTCGCCCAATCTTAAAGTATTTCTTTAGATTGTTAACCTGGATTAGTACTTCCTTATTTGCCATTGGTTTCACCTCTTCCTAGCAGTATCTCCGGTACACCATTAACATCTGCCCTTGGATCATGCAGCCAGCAGGAAGCTTCATGGGTATCTCCAAATGCTACTGTATCAGGATGTACAGCTCTACATACCTTCATGCTAAATTCACATCTGGCAGCAAAAGGACATCCCTTTGGTGGATTTGTTAGATCAGGAGGTGTTCCTACTAAAGAATACAGTTTTTCTCTCCTATCAGAGCCTAGTTTTGGTATGGATTTTAACAGGGCATAGGTATAGGGGTGTCTTGGACTGTAGAATATCTCATCCGTTGTTCCCCTTTCCACTATCTTTCCTGCATACATTACCTGGATTCTGTCTGCAACGCTGGCAACAACACCTAAATCATGGGTTACCAGTATAACCCCTGTGTTTAGCTCCTTCTGCAATTCCCCTATTAAATCCATAATCTGAGCCTGAATAGTTACGTCTAAGGCAGTGGTTGGCTCATCAGCAATTAATACTTCTGGATTACATGCCAGGGCAATGGCAATCATAACCCTCTGCCTCATACCACCAGAGAATTCGAAGGGATACTGGTCAAGCCTTTCCTTGGCATTTGGTATCTTAACTAACTCCAGCATCCTAAGAGCCTCTTTCCTGGCTTCTTCCTTGGATTTGTTTTCATGTATCATTATACTTTCAGCAATTTGATCTCCAATCTTCATAGTAGGGTTTAAGGAAGTCATGGGATCTTGGAAAATCATGGAGATCTGCTTACCCCTCACATGGGTCATTTCTTCGTCGGATAAATCTAGTAAATTTTTACCATTGATTAGGATTGATGATTTTTCCTTATCGATTATGGATTGAGGTTCTGGAAGTAACCCCATTATGGCTTTGGCAGTTACAGTCTTACCACAGCCAGATTCCCCTACTACGGCCAGGGTTTCCCCTTTATTTAAATGGAAACTAACCCCTCTAACTGCCTGAACAAGTCCTGCATATGTTTTAAAAGATACATGTAAATTATTTATCTCTAATATTCTTTTATCCTTCATAAATACACCTACTTCCTTAATTTTGGATCTAATGCATCTGAAAGACCGTCACCTATTAAGTGGAATGCCAATGTAGTAAGCACTATCATCAAACTAGGGAAAAATAATATATGAGGATAAAACATCAATCTCTGTTGACCTGCTGATGCTAATGCACCCCAACTAGTTTCAGGAGGTCTTACTCCTAAGCCTATGTAGCTTAAAAAGGCCTCACTAAAAATAAATCCTGGTATAGACATGGTAATGGTTACCATTATAATCCCTAATGTATTTGGAAGAAGATGCTTCAATATGATTCTAATTTCACTGGCCCCTAAGGCCTTAGCAGCTTGTACATAATCCATCTCTCTTATTTGTAATATTTGCCCCCTAACCATCCGGGCAGTTCCTACCCAGGAAGTAAGGCTCATGGCAAATACCAATGAAAATACAGATCTTCCTAAAACCATGGATAGGATAATAACTATAATTAAATAGGGCAAATTCCCTATAAATTCAGCAAATCTCATTATAAGGTTGTCCACCCAGCCGCCCTTTAAGCCTGCAATGGCGCCTAAAAGGGAGCCTATAGTAAACATTACTAGGGTACAGATTAAACCAATTTTGATGGAAATCCTACCACCATAGCATACCCTGGTAAATATATCCCTTCCCATATCATCTGTACCAAACCAGTATTCAGAGTTTGGTTTCATATTCTTAATAGAGGAATTTATATACTGATAATCCTTTCCAGAAAGGATTGGACCTATATATAGGGTTGCAATTATCAGTATAAGCAATACCAAGCCTAATAAGGCTAATTTATTAGATTTAAACCTTCTCCAGACATCTGCCCAATAGGTTAATGATGGCTTACCTAATTGTTCAGAAGCTGTAGATTCAATACCAACCCTTTCAAACATATCGTTTGTAATGGTTGCTTTTCCAACTCCATCCATGTAATTACCTCCTTTACTGCTCATCTACAACCTTAATCCTTGGGTCAACTATACCATACAATATGTCTACAACTATTAAGGATGCAACATACAACATGGCAAAGAATATGGTAAGGCCTAGTACCATAGTATAATCATTATCTGAAACAGCTTTTACATAGTAGGCACCAAGACCAGGTATTGAAAACATCTTTTCAATTATGAAAGAGCCTGCAAAAATCCCTGCTACAGCAGGTCCAATCATAGTAACCATAGGTATCATGGTGTTCCTTAAAACGTGCTTTCTTATAATCCTTCCCTGGCTACAGCCCTTGGCCTTGGCCGTAAGGATATAATCTTCATTTATTACTGAAAGGGTACTGCTTCTCATGTATTTTGTATAGCTAGCTATACCTCCAATGGTATAGGATAATACAGGTAGAACGTAGTGTTTTAACTGCCCCCAACCAAATACTGGTACCAGCTTCCATTTAAAGGCTAGGAAGTACTGAAGTAGGGATGCAAATACGAAACTTGGGACACATATGGCTAGAACTACTGAAACCCTTATGATATGATCCCCTAGTTTTTCCCTGTTTAAGGCAGATACCAGCCCCAGTAATATAC
>JAAYEM010000088.1 GCA_012728725.1 Tissierellia bacterium
GGTCCCTTCCCAACTTATCCGTTCCAAACCAGTGTTCCTTGGAAAAACTCATATTGCTCTTAGACGCATCTGTGGTGGTATAATCATAGGGAAGCATATGGGGACCTACTATGGCCATTATTATATATATAATAATTAATATGAGGCCTGCAAAGGCAACCCTGTTTTTCTTTAACCTTCTCCAGCCATCCTGCCAATAGTTTAGGCTTGGCCTTGAGATGGTTTCCATTTTGCCAACACTTTTTCCCACATGTTTAAATTTGCTCTCTGGAATATCTATGTATGCCGATTTCATCTTTATCACTCCTATCGCCCTAGTATACTTCAATTATTTATAGATTCTGATTCTAGGATCTATAATACCGTATAATATATCTACAATAGTATTGGCTATTATCAAAAATATACCATAAAAAACTGTTGAACCTAGTATTAGGGTATAATCTAATGTTTGTACACCAGATACATAATATTTACCCATGCCTGGTATTGCATATATAGATTCAATAACGAAGGTTCCTGTAAGTATAGATGCAACTAAGGGACCTAAAATAGTAATAATAGGTAGTATGGCATTTCTAATCTGATGTTTGATGACTATTCTAGGCTGGGAAAGCCCCTTGGAATGGGCTGTCTTAATATAATCTTGAGTAACAACCTCTAACATACTAGCCCTCATTACCCTTGACATATGGGCCAAGGTATAGAATCCCAAGGCTATAGTGGGCAGTATAGTATGTTTAAAACTTTGCCATTGGGCAATGGGAAGAACTTTTAATTTTACCCCAAATCCATATTGTAACAATGAACCTATTATAAAATCAGGTATGGAACTACCTAAAATTGCCAATATTACACAGAAATAATCTAAGAACTTTCCTCTATTTAAGGCTGCTATTATTCCTAAAAAGAGCCCCACACTAACAGAAAATATTAAAGATCTTATTCCTAAGTCTGCTGAATAGGGAAAGGAATCCTTTAATATTCTATTTACAGTTAAATTTCTATAATTCATTGAGTATCCCAGATCTCCACGAAGTAGATTCTTCATATAGGTTAAGTATTGTTGTATAAGGGGTTTATCGAAACCATAGTACTTCATCAAGTTTGCCTTTACTTCAGGGGATAATTTTTCACTGGTAAAAGGATCTCCAGGAAGGAGTCTAACTAATATCCAAACAGCTGTTACTAATACAAGGGCAGTTAATATGGATATAAGCAATCTTTTTATTATATATTTTGCCATTTTCTCACTCCTTTGTATTTAATAATTTATGAAGGTAGCTAAGCTACCTTCATAAATTAACCTTATTCTACTATATCAGCAAATACATAGTCTTCCCTTGGTCCTACATAGGATTTTACTAGGCCTTGAACCTTTGGATTCTTAAGCCATGCAACCCTTCTCATTTGTAGTGGTACTATGGCTCCATCTTCTAGTAGGGTCTTTTCAGCTTCAAACATTGCATCCATTCTTTCTCTTGGATCTTGGCTTGTACTTGCTATTCTCATAAGCTCATCGTATTTTTCACTCTTATAGGATATTTGATTGTATGGGCTGTCGGATATAAATAATCCTAAGTAAGTATATGGGTCATCATAGTCTGGTGCCCATCCACTGAATACCATTTCAAATTCTCTCTTGTCTTCCATTTCAAGCCTTTGTTTATATGGTACTTGTTTAATATTTACAACTATACCAAGATTTCTTTGAAGTTGGTCTTGGATAACTTCAGCTTGAATTCTTGAATTGTCGCTATCTGTTGTCAAGAATTCTAATTCTATTTCTGATGGATCGCTAACTCCTAATTCTTCCATAGCTTTGTTTAGGTATTCTTTTGCCTTTTCCACATCTCCTTGCACTGGGAAGGCTTCATATGGATATTCTTCTCCATATTTTTTCTCTACTCCTGCCACTATAGGTAGAACGTATCTAGTTCCTGCATCAAATATTCCATTTGTTGTGATGTTGATATAGTCTTCTCTGTTGATTGCATAGTTTATAGCAAGTCTTAAGTTCTTGTTATGGAGTGGATTGCTACCATCCATGTTTAGTTTCAAGAAGTCATCAGCACCATCATAGTATAATTGTACTTGGTCTTCATATTCAGGAACTAAATCGCTAGGTACATCTACAAAATCCAATTCTCCATTTTCAAACATATTTACAGCTGTATATGGATCTGTTA
>JAAYEM010000010.1 GCA_012728725.1 Tissierellia bacterium
ACATAAATTTGTCTACTTTTAGTTTTTTAAATTATCAATCCCAAAAATCCACATATTGCCATGGCTTGCAAATAAGAAACTTTAATTGTTAGCAGGAAATTAATTATACCTTCTATTCCCAGAACAACAAGAACTCCCTATAAAGAAAATTGTGGAGACTATCCTTAATGGCTTTTAATGGATCTTCCTATTAAGGATCCTAGTAAAGCCAATATGGAATAAATACCCATATAAGAAAGCTTTCATTGAATATGGTAAAAGTAGCAATAAACCATACTAGAAAGGTTATGCCAACAACCATATATGTTCTTTTTATTAGAATTTGGCCAAGTATTCCAAATAAAAAGGATAATAAGGGAAAAATAAATAAGGCCATAAAAAATTCCATAAAATTCACCCTTTGCTAATATAGATTTAGTATATGTTTATTTATTGGTATGCTTTATATAAAAACTCATCCCTAAGCTATTTATATATATGGCAATTAGAAGGCATCTTTATTAAAGAAAAGGCTCAACTTACGAAAAATTTGTGCAAATATCCCACTAAGGAGAGAAAATCCTTTGGCTGCTTCCTGAGCCATAGGGAAAAAGCCATTTTCTCTCCCTGTCGTGATATTTGCCATATCTTAAGGCGGAGAACCCTTCTTTATATATGCCGAAAAACTTAAAAAATTCAATTATATCAATTACAATTCACAATTTGCCCCTTTAGTCCCATATATATGTATCCACTATCTCCCCAAAATACAATACATGATAATTATTATTTGGATAATAGCCATCCTTTATGCCTTCATCTACAGTAGCTGGTTCCATAGCCTGTTGATATACTACTTTACATTCATAATGGAATTCACATTCCCCAATTATAGGTGTAGACAGCTTTTGTCCATCAACTAGACTTAAATTGCATTCTTCAAATTTATTAACATCCCTTCCTGATTTAGTTCCACAATAGGCTAATTCCTTCTTTAAATCCTTCTTTAGAGGAATACTAACTGTAAATTCTTTTGCTTTGTCTATTAATTCATATGTATATCTTGAATATCTAACAGCTACCATAAATATAGGTTTGCCCCAAATGAAACCTATACTGCCCCATCCAATAGTCATGGTATTTACTTTATCACCGGCTTTGACAGTTAAAAAGGCTCCTCTCCTTAACTGTTCCAAAGCTTCTGATGAGTATTGGTTAAAATCTACCCTTTCCATCTTGAAAATAAAAACCCCCCCTTATAGGTATCATAAGCATTTTTATAGATTTTTATATAAATATTATCATAATTTCACTAATCTATAACCATTTTGTTATCTAATATATAAACTTTTCTTCCATTTACATTATTCATAATCTCTATATATCTTCTATACTAATCCAACTTAGACCATAAAAATTTCATACTATAATTTATATCTCATCAACCCTAACAGCAATAAATGTAATGGATAAAATATGTAGAAAAACCATTTAGAATTTTTACCTCCTCCCGGCTCTCCATTATATTGAGCCAAGAGTGGAATAGCTAAAAGTAGCCCAATTTGAAATATCTGTTTATACCAATCCTTATTACCTGTAGCCAAGGTTAAGAAGGGAGATATTATTAAAGGTATTACAATAAGGCTAAATATTCTCATCTGCTCCTTAAATTTATCCCTATATATATGGAAAAACAATATCCACAATACAGCTATAAAACTCCAATCGCCAAAACTAGCCAACATACAGATTAAAAATATTAATACCCTTTTCATCCTTTGTCCTATTTTTTCACTTTCCCAAACCATAAGGGAGATTAATCCTAGGAAGAGGGTATAGATTACACTTGTTTGAAAATCAAAAGGAAAACCATGGGCAGATGAGAAGGGCAGCCTTCCCTTCATAAAATAATTGAAGGGAATATGGGATATTAAAGCAAAAATTCCAAGCCGTAAGGCGTATCTTTTTACATTCCTGGTATGGTGAAAACCTTCAGCTATAAAATAGCACATAATGGGAGCTGTAATACGGCCAATCATATGCATGAATTGGCCTAAAAAAGTGCCTGTTGGAACAAAGGCCCAGGCAATATGGTCTATCAACATAGCAATAATAGCTATCATTTTTAGCTGGTAAGCAGACAGGCCCACCTTATTCA
Organism: Tissierellia bacterium; assembly: GCA_012728725.1. GTDB lineage: Bacteria > Bacillota > Clostridia > Tissierellales > Tepidimicrobiaceae > JAAYEM01. The sequence continues at coordinate 2,138 of JAAYEM010000010.1, forward strand.
ATCTTTCAACCAAATCTTTCATACCTATCCTCCTAAAATAAAAGATCTATTTCCCCTTCCCCCATTGCAGGATTACTTCTCTAAGTAGCTTACAGGCCAAAGCTGTAGAAATGCCACTTGGGTCGTATATGGGGGATAGCTCTACCATATCAATACCTACTATGTTTAGGCTGTCCAATTTCCAGATAGCTTCCAAAAGTTCTTTGAAAGTAACCCCACCTGCTTCTGGGGTTCCCGTTCCTGGAAATTCCGAAGGATCTATTATGTCCAAATCTATGGTTAAATATATAGGACTATCCTTTATCCTGCCCCCCAATCTTTCAATCCCTGCAAAATTAAATTTATTTATAAATACATGGTCCTTACCCCAATAGAGTTCCTCCCTATCCCCACTCCTTATTCCAAACTGAAATATCCTATTATCCCCTACAAGCTCCCAGCATCTTCTCATTACCGTAGCATGGGATAGTTTCTCACCCATATAGGTATCCCTTAAATCTGCATGGGCATCAAAGTGGATTATGTGAAGGTTTGGATAATGATTTATAAAGGCAGAAACTGCCCCCAAAGTTACTAGATGCTCCCCTCCAATCATAATAGGAAATTTTCCATCTTTTAATAATCTATCGATATAATTTTTAATGGTGTTAAGAGCCTTTTTAGTATTTCCTAAACTTAATTCCAAATCTCCCCCATCGAACACCTTAATATCTTCCAAATCCAAATCTAAATAGGGGCTGTAGCTTTCAATTCCGTAGCTTTCATTCCTCATATGGGAAGGGGCAAAGCGGGCTCCCGGCCTATAGGAAGTGGTTCCATCAAAGGGGGCTCCAAAAATTACTATCTTGCTTTCTTCATATTCATCATCACATCCGATAAAGGTATGAATATTTTTATTCACCTTCCAACAACTCCTTAACATAGTTTGGAATAGCAAAGGCTCCTTGGTGGATTTCAGTATTATAGTATTTAGTCTTTAAATTTAACCTATTCCAAGCCCCTTCATCTAGATCCCTAATGGGATCATATTTTTTTGAAGCAAACCCAAATAACCAATGACCAGAAGGATAGGTGGGTATATGGGCCTGATAGACCTTGCAAATGGGAAAAAATTCCCTTATCCTATGATGAGCCCTTTTCATGGAATCTATATAGTAAGGATAAAAGGGACTTTCATGTTGATTGACTAAAATCCCATCTTCCTTTAAGGCCTTATAACAATTGCCATAAAACTCCTTGGTAAATAAACCTTCTCCTGGACCAAAGGGATCGGTAGAATCTACAATTATTAAATCGTATTCCCCTTCCTTTGAACGGACAAATTTTAGCCCATTTTCAAAATACAGTTTAACTCGGGGATCCTCTAATTTGCCAGCGGTTTGGAGGATGTATTTTTTACATACTTCAACTACCAGCTCATCTATTTCCACCATATCTATATTTTCTATGGTCCCATAACGGGTTAATTCACGAACCGTTCCCCCATCTCCACCGCCAATTACCAGAACCCTCTTAATATTAGGATTAGTAGCCATGGGCACATGGACTATCATTTCATGGTATATAAACTCATCCTTCTCTGTAAGCATAATCAATCCATCAAGGGTTAAAATCCTACCAAATTCCTTTGATTCAAAAATGTCTATCCTTTGAAACTCACTTTGCCCGCTATATATATGTTTATCAACCCTAATTGAAAAGCGGACATCCTCTGAATGTTCCTCAGTATACCAAAATTCCATCCCTATTCCTCCACTATATTAATATTTTCAACTTCTATATCCTCCGTTCCCGTCAAAAAAGCCCCCTTTGCCTTGGCATATACAATATACTCTAGTACTTCCTCTGTAATCTTCTCCCCTGGAGCTAATATGGGAATGCCAGGAGGATATGCCATAACAAACTCAGCTGAGATATGGCCTAAACTATTAGCTATGGGAATGGATCTTTTACTGCTATAAAAGGCTTGTCTAGGTGGCATAACAAGATCTGGATTAATATATTCTGACTCTAGCATACCCTTTTTATCCTTTGAATACAACCTTTTAATTTCCGATAAAGCTGCCACCAGCCTTTCTATCTCCAATATCCTATCCCCAGCAGAAATAATAGCAAGTATATTTCCAATATCCCCAAATTCAATTTGAATGCCATACTCATCCCTTAAAATGTCATAAACCTCAATTCCTGTTAAACCAATGTCCCTGGTGTGGACAGACAATTTGGTTACATCAAAATCGTATACCCTATCCCCGTTTATAATCTCCTTTGAGAAGGCGTAATATCCTCCTAGTTTGTTTATCTCCTCCCTGGCATAGTTGGCAAGCTCCATGGTCCTTTTAAATATTTCTTTTCCATGGAGGCTTAAATTTTTCCTAGCCAGATCTAAGGAGGTTAACAATAAATAGGAGGCACTTGTGGTCTGGGTTAGGTTTAAAATCTGCCTTACATAATGGGCATTTATCCTTTCTCCACATAATAAGAAGGAGCTTTGGGTTAAAGAACCACCAGTTTTATGCATGCTTACAGCCGCCATATCCGCCCTAGCCTCCATAGCAGATATGGGCAAATCTTTGCCAAAATAAAAATGGGTACCATGGGCTTCATCCACCAACACCAACATATTATGCCTATGGGCTATTTTTACAATCTCCTTAAGATTGGAACAAATACCATAATAGGTGGGATTGTTGACAAATACAGCTTTGGCATCCTTATTATTTAATATGGCCTTCTCAATATCAGCAACAGCCATTCCTAAGGATATGCCTAAATCCTTATCCACTCCAGGATTTACATATACAGGTATGGCACCACAGATTATCAATGCATTTATGGCGGATTTGTGGACATTTCTTGGCATTATTATCTTATCTCCAGCCTTACAGGCGGACATTATCATCCCTTGAACTGCAGCTGTAGTTCCATTTACTATAAAAAAAGCATGGGCAGCCTTAAAGGCTTCTGCTGCTAATCTTTCAGCATCCCGTATAACCGATACTGGATGGCCTAGGTTGTCTAGAGGTTTCATGGAGTTTACATCCACCTTTAAGCAGTCCTCTCCTAGGAATTCTGTCAATTCCCTATTTCCCCTTCCCCCCTTATGGCCGGGTACATCAAACCGTACAACCCTTTCCATCTTATATTTTTTTAGGGCCTCATAGATAGGTGCCTTCTCCTGGGATAGTCTATTCATAACAACACCCCCATTAGTAAATGATCATCCCGCTAAATATCTCTATCATCTCTCTTCTCAACATACTGGTAATTTCAAGCCTTTCCTTAGGGGGAATCTCATATACATCCCTATTAAACAAATAGTCTTGTAGCTCCATATCCTTTATCAGCATCTTTGTGTGAAATATATTGGCCTGGTATACATTTATATCTACTGCATCATACCTACTTAATGTTTCCTTATCTATATAATCCTGAATGGAGTTTATTTCATGATCTATATAGTATTTTTTGCCCTTAACATCCCTGGTAAAGCCCCTGACCCTATAATCGATGGTAATAATATCTGAATCAAAACTATCAATTAAATAATTCAAAGCGTTTAATGGGGATATAGTACCACAGGTAGACACATC
>JAAYEM010000089.1 GCA_012728725.1 Tissierellia bacterium
TACCAAATATAATCCAGTAGAGGAAAATGCCCCTGGCCACGGCTGTGGTCATAATCTACTAGGAGCTGCTGCATTAGGAGCAGCCCTTGCCATAAAAAAATATCTAGAGGAAACCAATAAATCAGGAACTATAAGATTTTACGGTTGTCCTGAAGAAGAGACCTTAATAGGCAAGGTCAAGATGATAAAGGCAGGGGCCTTTGAAGGATGTGATATTGCATTAAGCTGGCATCCAATGAATGCCAATACTGCATTGAGGAAGGCCTTTTTAGCCAACAACTCCATAAAGTTTAAATTCCATGGCATATCCGCCCATGCTGCCCAATCCCCAGAATCTGGGAGGTCTGCTCTTGATGCAGTAGAGTTGATGAATGTAGGGGCTAATTATCTAAGGGAGCATGTCATAGATGAGGCAAGAATCCATTATACCATAACCAATGCTGGAGGCTCTCCAAATATAGTACCTAAGGAAGCCGAGTCCTGGTACTATGTTAGGGCTCCTCATAGAAAGGATGTAGAGGAAATAACAGAGCGATTGATAAAGGTGGCAAAAGGGGCAGCCATGATGACTGAAACTGAAGTGGAATATGAAATACTGGGAGGCACCTATGAATTATTGCCAAACGATATACTATTTGATTTGACCTATAAGAATATGGTTGAAATAGATTTGCCTGAATATACCCAGGAAGAATTGGAGTTTGCCAAAACCATACAGGAGACATTAGATCCTAAACTGGTAGAAGGAGAGATAAAGAAATTCATATCTAGTGAAGGTGAAAAAGCCTATATCCATCAGGGTGTGCTACCAAAGGAGAAGGCAGATTCAGTGATTCTTGCAGGTTCATCTGATAGTGGAGATGTTTCTTGGATAATGCCTATGAATTTATTTTTGACGGCTACCTGGCCTTTAGGAGTGCCAGCCCATACCTGGCAGGCCACTTCAGCTTCAGGATCATCAATAGGCATTAAGGGTATGCTATATGCAGCAAAGGTATTTACAGGGGTGGCCTATGACCTATTAAACGATAATACCCTAGTTGAAAAGGCAATAGATGAATTTAATAGGAGGACAGAAAAGAGAAAATATGTAAGCCCTCTTAAATAGATGATGTAAAGGGGTAATTATATTGTTGGACATAGCCTTGTTAGGAACTGGAGGAAACATGCCCATGCCAGGCAGGTTCCTATCCTCAGTATTAATAAAATACAAAGGAAGAAAGATCCTCATGGACTGTGGAGAAGGAACTCAGGTATCCATGAGGGTCTTAAAATGGGGATTTAAATCCCTGGATATAATATGTATAAGCCATGGGCATGGGGACCACATATTTGGTCTTCCAGGACTTATTTCAACCTTGGCCAATAGTGGAAAGAGGAATCCTTTAACTATAATAGGGCCTCAGGGGATAGGAAGTGTGGTAAAAGGTCTATTGGTAGCCATGCCCTATATCCCCTATGATATCTATATAATAGAGGATCCTAAGCTTCCTATAGGGATCAAAATGGGGCCAGAAGGTACGGATCTGGTAACTGCCAGTTCTATAAATGATTCCAATTTAGATATGATAATATCCACCTTAGAGCTGGAACATTCATGCCCTTGTATAGGCTATAGTTTATTTATTCCTAGAAGGCCTAGGTTTGATGTGGAAAAGGCAATTTTAAATAAGGTTCCTAAGGAAATATGGAAAAGGCTTCAGTATGGAGAAAGCCTTTCATATGGAGGAAAATTATACAAGCCAGATATGGTTTTAGGAGAAGCTAGAAAAGGTATTAAATTAAGCTATATAACTGATACCAGGCCCATAGATGATATAGTTGATTTTATAAGAGAAAGCGACCTATTTATATGTGAAGGGACTTATGGAGATGAAGAGGACCTGCCTAAAGCTATTGAGAATAAACATATGACCTTTTCTGAAGCAGGAAGATTGGCCTTTAAAGCTGAAGTAAAAGAATTATTATTAACCCATTTTAGTCCCACTATGGAGGACCCCTATTTGTATGAAAAGGATATATTAGATATATTTCCTAATACCATAATAGGTTATGATGGGTTTGTTAAAATCCTACAGTATAGGTAACTTCCCTTTTGATTTGTTTTAAATTGCTCAAAGGGAAGTTTTTTTCAAATTATGGCTTTTGCCTAATATTGGTTATAATATAATTAGAAAAGGGTATTGGAGTTGATAATATGAAAAGGGCTATAGAGGAGTTGGCAGCTATTATAAAAAATTCTAAAAACACTGTAGTTATGACTGGGGCAGGAATGGATACGGAGAGCAATATTCCAGATTTTAGGTCTAAGGATGGCTGGTGGAATAAGGTTGATCCAATGAAGGTGGCCAATATTGATGCCTTTTATGAGCATTATCCCACCTTCCATGAATTTTATTCTGCTAGAATAAAGAGCCTGGACAGGGTAGTACCCCATAAGGGCCATTATGTATTGGCGGATTTAGAAAGGGCAGGTTATATCAAGTCCATTGCTACTCAAAATATAAGCGGTCTACATAGCCAGGCGGGAAGTAAAACCGTATATGAACTCCATGGCAATTTAAGAAGGATTAGGTGTAATGAATGTTATCAGGAGCATTCCATAGATGATTTTTTGACAAAGGCAGCTTGTAATTATTGTGGCAAAAAAGCTTTAAGGCCAGATGTGGTCTTGTTTGGGGAGACCTTGCCAGCTTCCATCTGGGATAAGGCTATAAAGGATGTGGAAGATTCTGATGCTTTAATAATTATAGGCACCAGTTTACAGGTATATCCAGTAAATCAATTTCCCTATATGACCAGGGGTAAGGTTGTATTTATAAATATGGAGAGGGTTGATGGATATAATTTTGATCTAGAGATAATTGGGAAGGCTGGAGAGATATTAAATGAACTAGGCCATATATTGTTATGAACAATGAAATATTAATGGAAATATAGAACTAGCTTCTAATACCTTGAATATAATGGAATTGGAAAGGGAGCAATAATTTATGTGAAAGAGGTGTTAGAAGTTGCATGAATATTCCTATAGGAGGCAGCATATCCATTACTTTGAAGGAGAAACAACGGTAGACCGAGATCATGATCATGAATTTAAAGGCTATACCAGCCGGGCTATTCCAGGACCCCATGGCCATGTCCACTACTATGAAGTATATACAAGTGTAGACTTTGACCATAAACACATGATTTGCGGATATACTGGTCCTGCTATGGAAGTACCCGGTGGCCATATCCATTCCTTGGCAGGTTTAACTACTTTTGTAGTAGAACATGATCATAGATATGGAAATAGGACAGGGTTACAAGAATATTAAAAGGATAGGTAGAACCTATCCTTTATAATTGCCAGTATTTAATTCTATAATCTTTAGTATGGTCTCTACAGCCTTCTCCATAGAGGATACAGGTATGTATTCATATTTTCCATGGTAATTGTGTCCACCAGCAAATATATTTGGGCAGGGCAGTCCCATATAGGATAGTCTAGCCCCGTCAGTACCTCCTCTAATGGGTTTTACTATGGGTTTTATACCTACTTCTTCCATGGCCTTCTTAGCTAGCTCTATAATCTCTATTACTGGTTGAATTTTTTCCTTCATGTTATAATAAGAATCCTCAATATTTAGGGAAATAATATCATTATATTTATAATTCAAAAATTTTACTACTTCTTCCATAGTTTCCTTTTTCCTATTAAATTTTTCCATGCTATGATCCCTTATTATATAGGTCATTTCAGTTTTTTCCACGGTTCCGTTAATCCCTACCAGATGGTAGAAACCCTCATAACCTTCAGTATATTCCGGCCTTTCATTTACTGGCAACATAGAATCCAATTCCATAGCAATGGTCATGGAATTTACCATCATATTTTTGGCGGTACCAGGATGGATATTAGTTCCTTGTATAGATATCTTAGCGGTGGCTGCATTAAAGTTTTCATACTCTAATTCTCCAATGGGACCTCCATCTACTGTATAGGCAAAATCAGCATCAAATTTTTCTACATCAAAATGATCTGCCCCTCTTCCTATTTCCTCATCAGGAGTAAAGGCTATTTTTACAGTTCCGTGGGGAATATGAGGATTATTAACTAAATATTCCATGGCTGTAATTATCTCTGCAATTCCAGCCTTATTATCTGCTCCAAGGAGGGTGGTACCATCTGTTGTTATTATTGTGTCGCCTATGTAATTTTTCAATTCTGGGAAATCCTTTACTGATAATACTATATTTTCTTCTTCATTTAATATAATGTTTTCTCCATCATAGTTTTCAATTATCTGTGGGTTAACATTTTTACCACACATATCAGGGCTGGTATCCATATGGGCTATGAATCCAATGGTTGGCACTTTTTCATCTATATTGGCAGGCAGGGTAGCCATTACATAACCATTTTCATCAACAGAAACATCCTTAAGACCAATTTCCTCCAATTCCTTGCCTATATTTTTTGCAAATTCCAATTGATTTTTTGTACTAGGTACTGTTTTAGAATTTTCATCTGATGTAGTTTCAAATTTTACATATTTTATAAATCGATCTACAAGATTAGTCATGGGAAATCCTCCTTTACCTTTTTAAAATATTATATCACAAAGAGGATATTAACCATTCTGTATTTGAAATGTAATAATTTTGTAATATAATATGGGAGAATTCCTGATATAATCGAAATTAATCTAATTTAAGCAATTATAGTAATAAATGTTTTAA
>JAAYEM010000090.1 GCA_012728725.1 Tissierellia bacterium
AAATATATTGACAGGAGGTAAATACATGAACAAAGATTTAAGCAAAAAAATTGAAGCACTTACATTAGAATTAACAGAAATCCCTAGCATAGTAGGAACAAGAGAGGAAAATAATGTAGTAGAAAAAATATACCAAAAGCTTAAAAATATGGCCTATTTTAAAAAACACCCTGAAGGGGTAAGGTATGTTTATGTAAAGGATGACCCTTTAAATAGAAAGTCTGTGTTAGCTATGGTCAAGGGTCAGAAAGGTAATAGTAATAAAACTGTTATATTAATAGGTCATACAGATACAGTGGGGATTTCTGATTATGGGGATTTAAAAGAATATGCAACTAAGCCCATAGAACTTGCAGAAAAATTAAAGGAAATAAGCCTCCCCCAAGACGTATTAAGGGATTTGGAATCTGAAGAATACCTATTCGGTAGGGGTATATTTGATATGAAATGTGGTGTAGCCACTCTAATTACATTAATAGAAACCATATCCGATGATATAGAAAGTTTGGAAGGAAATATAGTATTTGCAGCTGTATGCGATGAGGAAGGAAATTCCGGTGGTATGCTGTCGCTTGTACCTGAATTGATTAATTTGCAAAAAATAGAAGGCTTTGAATATCTGGCAGTAATAGATACAGATTACAGTGCTCCCAGATATGATGGAGACAATACAAGGTATGTATATGTTGGTACTGTGGGAAAGCTAATGCCTAGCTTTTATATAGTTGGAGCCGAAACCCATGCAGGGGATCCCTTTAATGGCCTGGATCCAAATCTAATAGCCCAGGCCATAAATGCTGAAATCAACTATAATACCAAGTATTGTGATATAGCCGAAGGAGAAGTTACTGTACCACCAATTACTTTAAGGCAACAGGATTTAAAATCAGAGTATTCAGTCCAAACAGCCAAAACTAGCCATCTATATTTTAATTATGGTACCCATAATAGTACTCCAGACAAAGTAATGGAAAAATTTTTGAAAGGCACAAATAAAGCCTTCCAAAATTTAATAGATGATTTAAATGATGAATATAAAAATTACTGTAATATGAGTGGCTTTCCATATGAAAGATTACCTTGGAAGGCAAGGGTCATGTCCTATGAGGAATTATATAATAAGGTAAAATCAGAAAAGGGAGAAGAAGTAGATAAGCTAATAGAAGATTTAAACAAAAAACTATTAAATGATCCTAATATAGATGAGAGAACATTTGCATTGAAAATAGTAGAAGGGGTTCATAGGATGTGGTCTGATAAAGATCCTGTTGTAATTGCATATTTCTCTCCACCCTACTACCCTCATATATATGTAAGGGGTAATTCTCCATTGGAGGCTAAACTATTAGATGTAGTGGAGCAAGTGGTTCATAGTATTGACTCCGATTATGACATTCAGCTGAGAAAATTCTATCCCTATATATCCGACTTAAGCTATGCTGCTGCTCCCAGGGAAGACAGAGCAATTGATTCCCTAAAAAATAATATGCCTGGATTTGGAATAAAATATAGTTTGCCCATTGAGGAAATGCAAAAATTAAATTTGCCTGTAGTGAATATAGGCCCCTTCGGAAAGGATGCCCATAAGTTTACTGAAAGATTGGAGAAGAATTATTCATTCAATATTATGCCAAAAATGGTTTATGAGACAATTATGAATCTATTGAAATAGGTAATAACTTTACTAGTAGTAGATCCTGATGATCAGACTAATGCTAAGGCTATCGTGACAGCTGCTACAAAGCTTAATTTAATGTTTAGTGTACAATACATAGTTGTAATGGCACCATTGATTATGGAAAAACCACTATTGGTTATATCCTGGAGTATTGGAACATTACTATTGATGATAGGTTTAGGCTCATTCTTTGCTAGGAAGTGGAGCAACGAAGCTGTAGAAAGTGTCCAATTAAATTAATCTATTACCTAGATAGCACAAATAAAAAATGCTACTGAAAAAACAGTAGCATTTTTTACTATTTATCAAATATTTTTAAAACCTCAAGGACAAGCAGCTTAAGCCTCCATCCAATTTTCTAAACTCGGATGTATCCACTTCTATTGTTTCATATCCTAAATCCTCTATGGCCTTTTTGGTCTTTGGATAGCCTGCTGGTACCAATACATATCCATTCATCCAGATACAGTTGGCCGCATAGCTTTCATCTTCTGGGATTATTATCTTGTTGAAATCCTTAAATAATGGATTTTCTATAAACTCTCCAGATATTAGGAGATTGTTGTTTTCCAAATAGGCTAATCCTGTCTTTAAGTGGAGCATTTCCTTTAAGGGCACTACAGTCCCGTCGTATCCATATTTTCTTAGGATTTCTATAAACTGTCTGGCCCCTTCTTCATTGGTTCTGGCTGATAATCCTACATAGAAGAAATCCCCCACCATCATTACGTCTCCACCATCTATGGTACCAGGCTCTTTTACCTCCTCTATATTTTCATAGAAATCCTTCAGGGTTTCCTTCATAGGGATCTTTTCCCCATTTCTGGATTCAGCTCCTGGGTTGCAGATGATGGCTACCTTTTTAGTCAATACAGCTGTATCCTCCACAAAGCAGGAATCTGGGAATTCCTCTAGAGCTTCTAGTATGGTTACCTCTACCCCTGTCTTCTTTAAGGCTTCAATATAGGCATCATGTTGCTTTAGTGCCTTTTCATAATCTGGCTTCCCTAAATGCTCAGGTCCTATTCCATGGATCATAGATTTTCCTGGCCTTCTTACAATAGCTTTTGTAAACATACTTATTCCCCCTTTAGATATATTTAAATGTTATTAAATCCTCTTAGACTAATAATTTATTAATAACCTCTTCAATCAACCTAGGAGTCCTATAGAATAGATCCTCCTTATATACCCTTTCCACATTTTTATGGATATCCTTACCCCAGGGCCCAATATTGATTACCGGTATGGAAAGCTCCTTGATTATCTCCAGGGGTATTCCATATACTTGATCCCACATAATCATATTCTCTTTTATATACTGGATGGTCTCATCCTTCTCTGGAAACATGGCATAGCTTAAATCAGATATTCCATTATAGTATCTTTGAAGCCTGTATTTTTCTTCCCATTCCCTATCAGCAAAATCAATTAGATGATCTACAAGGCCTTTAATTGGGCCTGATACCTCAATCATATCATTAGAAACATGAGGATAGTATGGTGGAGATAGGGCTATGACTACCACTGGTGATAGGTCATGGACATATTCCAAGGTCTTTTCTATAAGCTGATAGCAGGCCTCTGCCATATCAATGGAGCCAGCTTCAATTTTTCCCTTGACCTTTTCCAGGGTTAAGTTATAGTCCTCTATAAATTTATCTCCAGAATCCCTCTTGGCCTCTTCAAACAAGTGGGAAAACCTTTTAACCTTAACCTGCCAGGGTAGTTGTTCATACTCCTTATTCATTCCCTTGCAGTATTCCCTATAGCTTCTATTCATATGGTCTATAATATCAGCAAAGGCTTCCTTGCAGATGTCTTCCAATCTTTCCAGTATATCCTTAGGACTGGATATAAAGGTTAGTATGCTCATATAGCCTGCAGCAGAAATGGGTAAGGAAACATCGTATACATTCTTCCTATCCTTAAAATATAGCCAAGTAGGTGGTGGTGTAGCTTCACCATCTACCACATCCATAAAATCAGTGTTTAATTCCGTCCTTCTTACTATCTCAGATAATAGTAGATTGGGGTTAAAGCCG
>JAAYEM010000011.1 GCA_012728725.1 Tissierellia bacterium
ATCTATATAGTATTTTTTGCCCTTAACATCCCTGGTAAAGCCCCTGACCCTATAATCGATGGTAATAATATCTGAATCAAAACTATCAATTAAATAATTCAAAGCGTTTAATGGGGATATAGTACCACAGGTAGACACATCTATATCAACCCGGAAGGTGGATATAGGGTTTTCAGGATGATATTCTGGGTAGGTATGTACCGTTACATGGCTTTTATCTAAATGGCCTAAAATGGAATCCTTCTTACTATAAACAATATCTCCCACATTACAGGATTTATCTATTAAGTCTGGAGATAGTGCTTCTTCCGTAATCAGTATAGCTACTGAAGCACCCTGGGGTTCATAATCTTGCTTAGCAATATTAAGGACATGGGCCCCAATCATTTCCGTTACATTACAGAGTATTTTAGTCAACCTTTCAGAATTATATTGTTCATCTATGTATTCTATATAGCCCTTCTGTTCTCTTTCAGATTTGGCATAGCTAATATCGTATATATTGAAGCTAAGGGTTTTTGTAAGGTTATTAAATCCGTATAGGGTGATCTTTTCTGTCATTTCCAATCACAACCTTTCTTCTACTTAAATAAAGACCATGTATTTTTATATTACCCATTATCTATCCTTTATACGTGAATATTGAGAAAAATTCCAGGCCTGTGCCAGTGCTACCCTCTATCATAAATAGTTAGTAAATTGGAAGCTGGCATAGAACTTGCATGACGAAACCAATGTAGAATCATAGATCCTTATAACAATCAGTAAGTAAAATTTCTTTTTTACATACTAATAGTTGCATTTTCTCCCCATTTATATTATAAAATAATTAGAGGTGATAATATGGATGAACTGGATATGGAAATATTAAAATTATTGGAAAATAACGGAAGAATGACCCATGAAGAAATAGGTAGAAGATTACATATATCAAGACCTGCCATACACCAGCGGGTGGCCAAATTAGAGCAAAAAAATATAATCCAGAGCTACCATGCCAAAATCAACTGGAGTGCCTTGGGACAAGTTATCAGTGCCATAGTATTTATAAATGTAAGAACCTTGGATTTTAACAAAACTATGAAGGAGATATTAGACATCCAAATCGATGGCCTTACCATTGAAGAATGTTATAGGATTACAGGCCAATGGTGTTTAATGCTAAAGGTAAGGGCTGAATTAACAGATCAAATAACCGCCCTCCACGATGAGCTTCTAAAGATGGAAGGAATGCAGGACACCTTTACCATGCTCATATTATCTAAAATGACCAAGGAATAATATTATTGATTTTTCATCCCCCTTTGCTAATCTTCCACCAGCAAAGGGGGTTTATATTTTCTAAAAGAAAGAGTTTTGAATTTTTTATTTTTTTTGTTGCAAAAATCTCTTTTTTGTATTATAGTTATTAGAAACGGCTATTTGTGGTTTTATGTGGTTTTGAGATGATTTTCCCTTTTCTCGTTTAAAGAATTTTAAGTTGCAACCCCCTATCATTTTGCAAGTTTTCGACCATTATTCTTGCAAATTAACCCTTGAATAAAAATTATAAGGAACGGAGGTTGATAGAATGAACAATAGCATTGTAACAGAAATAAAGTTTAAAAATGAACCGGTATTGGAGTACAAGGAGGGCAGCCCAGAGCGAATAGAATTGGAAGCCCAATTAGCTCAGATGAAAAACTCCTATGTGGATATTCCCATAATAATAGATGGAAAAGAAATAAGGACTGGTAATACGGAAAAATGTATAGTACCCCATGATCATAAGAAAGTATTAGGAGAATATCATATAGCTGGAAAAGAAGAAATTAAAATGGCTATTGAATCCACATTAAGAGCAAAATCCGCTTGGGAAGAACTCCATTGGCAGCATAGAGTAGCCATATTTTTGAAGGCAGCAGAATTGGCATCAGGTCCTTGGAGGGCCAAACTAAATGCAGCTACCATGCTGTGTCAAAGTAAAACCTATAAACAGGCTGAAATAGACTCTGCCTGCGAGCTAGTAGACTTCTTAAGATATAACGCATATGCATTAACTCAGATATACAGTGAACAGCCTATATCAACTAAAATATTTAAAAATAGAATGGAATACAGACCATTAGAAGGATTTGTATTTGCCATATCCCCCTTTAATTTTACTTCCATTGCCTGCAACCTTGTTGGGGCTCCAGCTATAGCAGGTAATACGGTGATATGGAAACCTTCTTCTGATGCTGTTTATTCATCCTATCTTGTATATAAACTATTTGAAGCAGCAGGGCTTCCTAAAGGGGTCATCAATTTTGTACCTTGTAGAAGTATAGATGCGGAGGATATCATATTAACAAATGAAAATCTAAGTGGACTTCACTTTACCGGTTCTACGGAAGTCTTCCAAAGAATGTGGAAGATTGTAGGTAACAATATTACAAATTATAGGACCTTCCCTAGACTTGTAGGAGAGACGGGAGGCAAAAACTATGTTATGGCCCATCCTTCCGCCAATATAGAAAGTCTAACAACAGCCATAATAGAAGGAGCCTTTGAGTACCAGGGACAAAAATGTTCAGCAGTGTCTAGGGTATACATACCCAGAAGTCTTTGGCCAGATGTAAAGGAAAGGCTGCTCCAATTAGCCGAAAAGATTAGGGGTAAAATGGGGGATATTGAAAAGAGATCTACCTTTATGGGAGCTGTTATAAACGCTGATGCCTTTGATAGGATTGTAAGCTATATAGAATTTGCAAGGAATTCAAGTGAAGCAGAAATTATATTTGGTGGCAATTATGATGATTCTGTAGGCTACTTTATTGAACCTACCATCATATTGACCCAAAATCCTAAATTTAAAACTATGGAAGAGGAAATATTTGGACCAGTACTAACCATCTATATATATGAAGATGAAGATTTTGAAGAGACTTTAAACCTATGTGCCAATACCTCAAAATACGGCTTAACCGGCTCCATATTTGCTAAGGATAGGTATGCATTAGTTAAGGCAGAAAAGGCATTAATGCATACAGCTGGTAATTTCTATATAAATGATAAACCTACAGGAGCAATAGTTGGACAACAACCCTTCGGTGGAGCTAGATTATCTGGTACCAATGATAAGGCAGGATCCAAACTAAATCTATTAAGATGGATGAGTCCAAGAATAATAAAGGAGAATCTTATCAATTAAAAAAGATTAAAAGCGACTATAATCGCTTTTAATCTTTTATTTTTTGACCATCCTTTTCATCATCTTCTCTAATATAACCCAACCTCTTTAGTACAATATTGTATCCATTGGCCCCATAATTTAAAGCCCTGTTAATTCTACTGATAGTGGCAGTACTAGCACCAGTTATATTTTCTATCTCGCTATAAGTATGCTTTAATGTCAATAACTTTGCCACTTCCAGCCTTTGAGCAATAGATTGTATCTCCTTTACAGTACAGATATCCTCAAAAAACCTATAACATTCTTCTATGGTCTCAAGTTTTAATATGGCTTCAAATAAACCATCTATTTGGCTAGATTTTATCTTAGGTATATAATCGGCCACCGCACTACCTCCCAAAAATTTATTGGACAATATATCCTCCTATTATTTTAATCCATTTTCAGGAAAATTTCTCCCTTTTATTATAAATTAATTAATCTGTTTAAATCCTATTCCAAAAATTTATACTAAATCAATTAAAACCATATTATAGTAAAAAAGTCTAGGAACTTTCCGTTCCCAGACTTATATCCTAGAATAATCCTACTATCTCTCCACTTTCCAATATGTCTATATTATTAGCAGCGGGAACTTTGGGAAGTCCTGGCATAGTCATAATCTCTCCAGTCAAGGCAACTAGGAATCCTGCACCATTAGATACTCTTATATCCCTTACAGTTATATTAAATCCTTTTGGTCTTGCCAATAGTGTAGGATCATCTGATAATGAATATTGAGTTTTAGCCATACAGATAGGCATCTTATCCAATCCAAGTTCTTCAATTTGCTTTATCTTCTTTTCGCAGGCTTTAGTATAATCTACTCCATCAGCCCCATATATTTCTGTAGCTATCTTATGAATCTTGTCTTTTATAGATTCATTGGCATCGTATAGGAGTTTAAAGTCTGGCTTTTTAGTTTCTACTACTTCTACTACCTTTTCAGATAGTTCTATTCCTCCTTCGCCACCTTTACCCCATACTTCTGTTAATACTGCTACAGAACCTAACTCTTCAGTTCTCTTGATTACATAATCTAATTCAGCTTCTGTATCCGTTGGGAACCTGTTGATGGCCACAACTGCAGGTATACC
>JAAYEM010000012.1 GCA_012728725.1 Tissierellia bacterium
AGTTAACACTCCATCAATAGTTTGATTAATGACTCTAAGTCTAGTTATTTCTTTTTGAGTCATATTAAATATCTCCTCTCTCATATATGACATTTTATCAGAATGAATTTAATATGACATTATCATAGAATAATAATAAATTTAAAAATTTATCTTGCAATTTAGAAAAAATTAATATATAATATCTCTTAATAATTTAAAAGGGAACTAAATTCTGTGATAAGGAATAGTAGTTAAAATCGATTATCCACAGAGAGCTGAGGGTGGTGAGATCTCAGCGATATAGATTTTAACGAATGGACCTTTGAGAAGCAGTGCGAAATCCTGGGAGAGTAGCACTCGCCGGAAGCCAACCGTTACCTATGGACAGGACATGTTAGTGTCCCATTAAGAGTGATGCAGTATTGCATAATTTAGGTGGTACCGTGGATTAAACCTTCACCCTAAAACTGGGTGAAGGTTTTTTATATAAAAATATAAAGGGGGAAAGAATATGGAAAGGTTTAATGGCTATTTTGGAGAATTTGGAGGTGCCTATGTACCAGAAGGATTACAGAAGGCATTAAAGGATTTGGAGGAAATATTTTACAAGTACATTGATGATGAAGATTTTATAAATGAATTAAACTATTACTCAAAACAATATGTAGGCAGGGAAAATCCCCTATACTTTGCAAGGAGGCTGACTGAGTATGTAGGGGGAGCCAAAATATATCTAAAAAGGGAGGACATTAACCACACAGGATCCCATAAGATAAACAACGCCCTAGGCCAGGCCCTCCTTGCCAAAAGATCTGATAAGAAAAGGATAATTGCAGAAACAGGGGCAGGTCAACATGGAGTAGCTACGGCTACAGTCTGTGCCCTCTTTGGAATGGATTGTACAGTTTATATGGGTGCTGTAGATATGAAAAGGCAGGAACATAATGTATTTAGGATGAAATTATTAGGAGCCAAGGTTGTTCCCGTTACTGAAGGCAATGCCACCTTAAAGGAAGCTGTTGATAAGGCTTTAGAAGACTATATTGAAAACTATAATGATACCTTCTACCTGCTGGGTTCTGCCGTTGGGCCACATCCTTATCCCATGATAGTGAGGGAATTCCAAAGTATAATAGGTAAGGAGGCTAAGAGACAGATATTAGAGCAGGAAGGAAGATTACCTGATTATATAATTGCCTGTGTAGGGGGAGGCAGTAATGCCATAGGACTTTTCCACCCATTTGTAGAGGATAAAGAGGTAAAAATAATTGGGGTAGAGCCTGGAGGTAAGGGATTAGATTCTAAACATCATGCTGCAGCAATATCAAAGGGAGAGGTAGGAATATTACATGGTTTTAAATCCTATGCTTTAGATGAATCCAAATACAGCATCCATTCCATTGCAGCAGGCTTGGATTATCCTGGAGTTGGACCTGAACACTCTTATTATAAGGCTACTGGTAGGGCTGATTATGTATCCATTACTGATGAAGAGGCCTTGGAGGCATTTTATAAACTGACCAAATTAGAGGGGATTATCCCAGCACTAGAAAGCTCCCACGCCCTTGCCTATGGTATGAAATTAGCCTCTAGCTTACCAAAGGACAATATAATCATTGTAAACCTGTCTGGCAGGGGAGACAAGGATGTTAACCAAATAGTGGAGATGGAAAATAATATTTGAAGAGGAAAATAAAAGGCACCTATTCATATACTAATTGGGTAGGTGCCTTTTATTTATGTTTTTTTCATATGAAAAGGAGTATAATATAAGGAAAGGGGGTTAGAAAGTGAAATTGATCAAAAAAATTAAAAAGATATTAATAAGTTTAAAGAATAGTTACAGGAGATTTCCCATAACCATTGCTTTCTCTACAGCATTGGTAATTATGCTAATTGTTTTAGTAGAAAGGGGACCCAATTTAAGTGCTGAAGCAAGGGAAGCCCTTGAAAGGATCAACATGGTTATTGCTTTGGGTATACCCTTATCCTTATGTATTAAATTGATATTTGAAAAGAAAAAAATATACAATAAGCTCTACCAAGGATTAGGATATATACTAGGCCTGGGAATTTTAGTCCTATATTATTTTCTAATATTAAAGGAATTAAATATGATAAGCATTGTAAGATATATAGGAGTCTCCTTATTTTTATACTTGGCATTTATCTATATACCCTGGATTAATAGGAAAGATGGCTTGGAAGATTATGTAATAAAACTATTGTTTGACTTTTTTATTACAGGGGTATATTCTCTAGTACTCTATTTAGGCATATCTGCCATTATTTTTACCATCAACCAATTGTTCAATGCCAATATACCAGGTAAGTTTTTTTATTATGCCTTTTTGGTGGTGGCAGGGATATTTGCTCCCTCCCTATTTTTAGCCAGGATTCCAGAAATGGATGAGGATCTAAATAAGGAAGAATATCCCAAATCCTTAAAGGTCCTTTTATTATATATAGTGATTCCACTTATAACCATTTATTCTTCAATCCTATATGCCTATTTTCTAAAGATAATAATCACTAGGGATTGGCCTCAAGGATTGGTTTCCCATTTAGTATTATGGTATTCCACTATAAGCGTTGCAGTTATCTTTTTTATCACACCCCTATTAGACCAGAACAAATGGGCTAATAGGTTTAAAAGGTGGTTTCCCAAATACATCATACCCATATTGATAATGATGTTTATATCCATTGGAATCAGGGTTAGGGCCTACGGGATAACAGAAAACAGATATTTTGTTATAGTTCTAGGATTATGGGTTTTTGGAATAATGCTGTATTTTGGATTCACCAAAAAACTAAACAATATAGTAATTCCTGTCTCCCTATCCATAATTGCATTAAATTCAGTATTTGGGCCCCTTAGTTCTTTCTCCATAGCTAAATTGAGCCAAAATAAAAGGCTGGAAGGTATTTTAATAAGGAATAATATGATAAAAGACAATAGCCTAATTAAGGCACCAGAGGATATATCCTATGATGATAAAGGGGAGATCAGTGCCATACTGGATTATTTTAATAGAAATCATTCCTTAAAGGAAGTTAAATACCTACCTGAGAATTTTAAAATAGATGATATGCAGACGGTTTTTGGTTTTCCCTATACGGAAAAGAATAAATATAGAAATAAGTATTTTCACTATGCATTAGAGGAAAGGAATAAGGCCCTGGACATAAGTGAATATGATTATTTGTTAAAGGGATACAATATAGGCAATGCTATTAAATTGGATGATAATATACTAGTTTCCTATAATGAGGGGGACTTTAAGTTTATAATAAAGGAAGGAGATAATATAATATATGAAGGGGATTTAAATAAATATGGGTTGGAGATAGTGAATAGGAATAAGGAAATAAATTTAGAGACTAAATCCTTAAGTATGGATAATATGACCTTTGTAGATGAAAACCAAAAGGTCAAGGTCAAATTCATAATAGAATTTATAAGTGGTGAAAGGGGAGGGGATCCAGAGGATATAATTATTAGGGCCATAGATTATACCGTATTAATCCATATTAAATAATCTAGGGAAGGGGATGAATATAATGAAGGAAATAGTATTGGCTGGAGGGTGTTTCTGGGGAGTTGAGGAATATATGTCCAGGATTGAAGGGGTAGTGGATACAAAAGTAGGCTATGCCAATGGCCATACAGAAAATCCCACCTATGAAGAGGTGTGTACCGATACCACTGGCCATGCAGAGGCCTGCTATATTAAATTCGATGAAAATATATTGTCCTTAGAGGAACTCCTTAATAGGTTTTGGAGGATAATAGATCCCACCTTAAAGAATAGGCAGGGGCCAGATGTAGGTAGCCAATACAGGACGGGTATCTATTATATAGATGAAGATGACCTGCCAATTATAATGAAAACCTTTAAAGAGCAGCAAAAGAAATATGAAAAGCCTATAGTTACGGAAATAGAACCCTTGAAAGTATTCTATGATGCAGAAGAATACCATCAGGATTATTTGAAGAAGAATCCAGGGGGATACTGCCATATAGATTTAGATGCTTAATTATATTACAAATATATTACAAATAAGTTCCCTTTTTCGGTGCCTGGCACCAAAAAAGGGAACTTATTTAAATAGATCTTTTATAATATCCAAATTTAATTGATTAAAGTTTTCAACTACTAAATCCGCCTGGGACAGATCTTGTTTTCCTGAGTTAGGATTTTTTAAGCCTATACATTTCATACCCGCAGCCTTGGCAGCCATAACTCCATTGGTGGCATCCTCTATTACCAGGCACTCCTTAGGCTCAACCTTCATATTATTAGCGGCAGTTAAAAAGATCTCTGGATCAGGCTTGCCCTTACTTACATCTTCACCACTTATAATAAAATTAAAATATTTGTCCAGATTAAATCTTTCCACAACGGCATCTACAGCCTTCCTATTATTAGAGGAGGCTAAGGCCATCTTATAGCCTTTTTCATAGAGCATTAGCATAAATTCCATAAAATTATCAACCAGTTCTATTTCAGGAATCTTTTTACAAAACCTTTCCTTTTTAATCTCTATTATTTCTTCTACAGAAGCTTTTAAACTGAATAGTTTTTTATAGCTACTCCACATATGATAATCAGTAGTGCCTAGAAAGCTTCCGTGCTTTTCTCTAGAAAAATTTCCACCAAATTCTTCTAACAATTCCCTTTCCAATTGAAAGTGTACAGGTTCACTATCGATAATAACTCCGTCCATATCAAAAATTACTGCTTTCAAAATATCTCCCCTTTATTGATTTGTATATTGTTTTTTTATATAATGGATAATGTTATTTTATAAGGTCTCCGCCTACTAATATATACTATTATAATTGAGAAGTCAAAATATTATCAATTAGTATAAAAGTTATATTTTTTATTTATAAACCCGCAGGTATTGACACTATATATTGAGCTTTGATAATATAATAGGGTCAATATATTGTAAATTTAAGAAACTAGGGGGTAAAGAAGTGATTACTAAAATTAGGAAAAGGGATGGTAGAGAGGTACCTTTTAATATTGAAAAAATTGCAAATGCTATTTTTAAGGCGGCTCAAGCTGCTGGGGGACAGGATTATAATACATCCCTGAAGCTGGCTGAAGAAGTTACCGTTATATTAAATGATAAATTTAAGGATAGAATTCCAGAAGTGGAAGAGATACAGGATATAGTAGAAAAGGTGCTCATAGAAAATGGACACGCTAAAACTGCCAAGGAATACATATTATATAGGGCCGAAAGAACCAGGATCAGGGAAATGAACAATAGATTAATGAGGGTATTTGAAGATTTAACCTTTAAGGATGCTGAGGATATAGATTTAAAAAGGGAGAATGCAAATATTGATGGCAATACAGCCATGGGGACCATGTTAAAGTATGGTTCTGAAGGTGCAAAACAATTCTATGATCTATTTGTACTGAACCCAGCCCATTCCCAGGCTCATAAAAATGGAGACATACATATTCACGATTTAGATTTTCTAACATTAACAACCACCTGCTGCCAAATAGATATAATTAAATTATTTGAAGGTGGCTTCAGTACAGGCCATGGCTTTTTGCGGGAACCTAAGGATATTCAAAGCTATGCTGCCTTAGCTTGTATAGCAATACAGTCTAACCAAAATGATCAGCATGGAGGACAAAGTATCCCTAATTTTGATTATGGTATGGCCTTAGGGGTTAGAAAAACCTATATTAGAAGCTATAGGGAAAATTTGCGTAAGGCCATAGAGCTGCTTATAGAAGATGTAGACTTAAAGGATAATTTAGACAATATATTTGGAGTACTGGAAAAGGAATATGGACTAGTTCCCACCATGAGCCATAATGAGGAATATAGGGAAAAGGAAGGGGAATATTTAAATGAGCTTCTCAATAATGATGAATTAGTAAAAAGGGTCCAAGGATTTGCAGAGAGAAACGCCCTTAAGGATACGGATAGAAGGACCTATCAAGCTATGGAGGCTTTGATTCATAATCTGAATACCATGCATTCTAGAGCCGGTGCCCAAATTCCCTTCAGCTCCATTAACTATGGTACAGATACATCAGTAGAAGGCAGAATGGTTATGAAGAATTTACTCCTGGCTACAGAGGCCGGCCTAGGAAATGGAGAGACCCCTATATTTCCTATTCAAATATTTAAGGTAAAGGAAGGAATAAATTATAATGAAGGGGATCCCAACTATGATCTGTTTAAACTGGCTTGTAGGGTAAGTGCCAAAAGGCTATTCCCCAATTTTTCCTTTATAGATGCGCCCTTTAATCTAAAATATTACAAGGAAGGGAAGCCAGAAACTGAGATTGCCTATATGGGTTGCAGGACCAGGGTTATAGGTAATGTATATGATCCATCAAGGGAAATAGTAAATGGAAGAGGCAACCTAAGCTTTACTACCATAAATTTACCTAGGCTTGGTATTAAAAATAAGGGCAATATGAAAGGCTTTTATGATGATTTGGAAAATACCATGAATTTAGTAATAGAGCAATTGATAGAAAGGTTTGAAATACAAGCCAATAAGAGAGTTCATAACTTTCCATTTTTGATGGGTCAAGGGGTGTGGATAGATTCAGATAAATTGAACAACAAGGATACCATAAGGGAAGTATTAAAGCATGGTACCTTATCCATTGGTTTCATTGGATTGGCTGAATGCTTAAAGGCTTTAATTGGCTACCACCATGGGGAAAGTGAAGAAGCTCAAAAATTAGGCCTTGAAATTGTTGGATTTATGAGAAGGAAACTGGATGATATAAGTCAGCAGTATAAGATGAATTTTACTCTGCTAGCCACCCCTGCAGAGGGAACTGCAGGCAGGTTTGTAAAGATAGATAGGAATATATTTGGAACTATTGAAGGAGTAACAGATAGGGAGTACTATACCAATAGTTTCCATGTACCTGTATATCATGAAATTACAGCCTTTGAAAAGATAAGGATAGAGGCCCCATACCATGAATTGACCAATGCTGGCCACATTACCTATGTAGAACTAGACGGGGATCCTAGCCAAAATCTCCAAGCCTTTGAGAAGATAGTTAGATTTATGAAGGAATCGGGAATTGGATACGGCTCCATAAACCACCCAGTGGATAGGGATCCGGTCTGTGGATATACGGGAATAATAAATGATGTATGTCCTAAATGTGGCAGAACAGAAGGAGATGTAAAATTTGAAAGGATACGTAGGATAACTGGATACCTGGTAGGAACTTTAGATAGGTTTAACGACGCCAAGAGGGCTGAAGAAAGGGATAGGGTAAAACATTTTTCCTGTTATCCCAGTTAAGAGGTGTTTATATGGAAGGGCAAATTAAAATAGCTGGAATAGTAAAGGAATCCATAGTAGATGGACCAGGGATTAGGTTTGTAGTATTTACCCAAGGCTGTGTCCACAATTGTATAGGCTGCCACAACCCAGAAACCCATTCCTTTAGCAATGGATATTATATTGATATAGATGAAATAGTGGAAATGGTAAAAAAGGACCCCTTATTGGATGGGATAACCTTAAGTGGAGGGGAGCCATTCCATCAGGGAAAGGTATGTGGAATTTTAGCTGAAAGGATTAAGGAGATGGGGCTTAATGTAGTAACCTATACGGGCTATACCTTTGAAGAAATAATGAATGAAATAGACATAAACCAGGGATGGAGAAGACTCTTATATGCAACGGATATTTTAATAGATGGAAGGTTTATTTTAGAGGAAAAGAGTTTATTATTGAAATTTAGGGGCTCAAAAAATCAAAGGATTATAGATGTAAAAAAATCCCTGGAAAACAATATGCTTGTACTTGCAGACATATAATAAAGAAGCATCTGATCACATCAGATGCTTCTTTATTATATAAGCTTATCAATCTTAGCGGCCAAAATAAAATCATTTTCATGGAGGCCGCCAATTTTATGGGTCCACAGGGTTATAATCACCTTTCCCCAGGAGAGAAATATATCAGGATGATGGCCTTCTTCTTCAGCTATATTGCCCACCTTATTTGTAAAGTCCAAGGCTTCCTTGAAATTTTTAAATTTAAAGGTCCGTTCTAATTTCTTATTATCTAGTACTTGCCACTCCTGGCTAATGGAGCCTTTAAGTTCTTCTATTTCCTCTGGGTATAGGGTTGGGGCACCAATGCTGCAGGGTATGCATTTTTTATCTGCTAAATTGCTCATAATCTCACCACACTTTCAGCTAATTGATTATTTATATAATACCCGCCAGGGTGACAAAATATCATTTGTTTATTATAGTCTTATGATAGGATATATGATAATTTAGCCTTTGTTTTAATAATATTATTGGAATAAATCTGGTTTTACTGGACCGATTATATTGTTTAGTGATAAAATCTACTATAATGGGATATTTATAATTAAAGAATAGATTATGGAGGATAGATATGATTATAAGGAGAGCAAGGGAAGAAGATTTTAAACAAATGTGGCCAATTTTTAAGGAAGTGGTGAGTAAGGGAGATAGCTATGTATTTTCACCGGATACAAAAGAGGAAGAGGGTTTTTCCTTTTGGTTTGGTGAAGGCATTACTTCTTATGTGGCCGAAGAAAATAATAAGATATTAGGTATGTATAAGCTTATAAAGAATCAAAGGGATTTAGGTTCCCATGTGGCCAATGCCTCCTTTATGGTTTCTCCAGATCATCAAGGTAAAGGCATAGGCAAGGCCATGGGTTTACATTGTTTGCAGGAAGCAAAGAAAGCTGGATTTAAGGCTATTCAATTTAATTTTGTGGTATCTACCAATACCCCTGCAGTTCATCTATGGGAAAGCTTAGGTTTTAAAATTGTGGGAACATTACCTAAGGCATTTAACCATATGAAATTGGGGCTGGTAGATGCATATGTAATGTATAGATTTTTGGATGATATATAGGTTTTATAGATTGTAAGTAGCAAATATTGAAATAATAAATATATGAGGTGTTTAATTTGAAAAAGACAGTTGGAGTATTGGCTCATGTAGACGCTGGTAAAACTACCTTTTCGGAACAAATCCTTTTTCATGGCAAGAGCATAAGAAAAAGGGGAAGGGTTGATCATAAAAATGCTTTTTTAGATAGCCATAGTGTAGAAAGGGATAGGGGTATTACAGTGTTTTCAGACCAGGCTACCTTCCAGTATGAGGGTTCAACCTATTATTTAATAGATACACCAGGCCATGTAGATTTTTCTTCAGAAATGGAAAGGGCAATAGGGGTAATGGATTATGCTATTATCATTATAAGTGGACCTGAAGGGGTACAAAGCCATACAGAAAGGGTATGGGAGTTACTTAATAAACATAAGGTACCAATCTTTTTCTTTATAAATAAGATGGACAGGATAGGGGCAGATATTGATTTAGTATTGGAAGAGATAGGTTCAAAATTGACTAAGGACATTTGTTACATTTCTGAATTTTCATTGGCTGGAGATATTCCTGAAGAATTGATTGAATTTATTGCAGAAAGAGATGAATACCTTCTTGAAAGGTATATTGAGGGAGAATATGATAGGGATTTATGGTTAAACTCCCTGAGAGAACTAATTAAGGAGAATAAGGTATTCCCATGCTTTAGCGGATCTGCATTGGAGGATGAAGGGGTATTAAACTTTTTGGAAGCCTTTCACCATTTAACCTATACCAATTATTCTGATAAAGGGGAATTTGGTGGTTATGTATATAAGATCCGCCATGATGAAGAAAATACTAAGATAACCTACATCAAAGCCTTAACTGGCAGCCTAAGGGTAAAAGATGAAATATATTATAATGAAGAAACCTCTGAAAAGGTTAACCAGATTAGGATTTATAATGGAAATAAGTTTACAAGTGTAGATCAGGTTTTTGCAGGAGACCTATTTGCAGTAACAGGTTTAACCCATGCTAAGATAGGGCAGGCTATTGGTACTTTTAAGGAGGATTTCACTTATAATATGGTAGCAACTTTAAAATCTAAGGTTATATTTGATGAGAGTTTAAATGTAAAGGATGTTTTAAGTGCTTTGAGAATATTAGAGGCGGAAGACCCTGCCCTAAATGTTGTCTGGGATGAGAATTTTAAACAAATCCATATACATATAATGGGTGTTATTCAATTGGAAGTATTGAAAAAACTAATGGAAGAAAGGTTTAATATAGAGGTGGATTTTGGTCCCTGCGAAATTCTGTATAAGGAGACTATAGGTAGAGAGACAATTGGATATGGTCATTTTGAACCATTAGGCCATTATGCAGAAGTCCATCTTAAATTGGAGCCCATGGAGAGGAATAGGGGTATAGTATTTAAAAGCTTATGTCATACAGATCATCTGTCTATATGGAATCAAAATCTGGTTAAAAGCCATATATTTGAAAGGGAACAC
This sequence comes from Tissierellia bacterium, assembly GCA_012728725.1. Taxonomy (GTDB): domain Bacteria; phylum Bacillota; class Clostridia; order Tissierellales; family Tepidimicrobiaceae; genus JAAYEM01. The sequence goes on from JAAYEM010000012.1 coordinate 10,375, forward strand.
CGGGGCATACTAACAGGCTCCCCCCTTACAGATATTAAAATTACCCTACTAAGGGGCAAAGCCCATTATAAACATACTAGTGGTGGTGATTTTAGGGAAGCCACCTATAGGGCATTAAGGCAAGGCTTAGAAAAAACTGAAAACATATTACTAGAACCCTATTACAATATTAGGATTGAAGTCCACTTAGACCATATGGGAAGGGTTTTGTCTGATATAGAGAGATTAAAGGGTTCTTTTGATACTCCAGAGATTTTAGATAACAAAGTTATTATTAGAGGCAGGGGTCCAGTGGCTACCTTTATGGATTATACAATGGAATTTACATCATTCACTAAAGGGATGGGAAAGATCAATTTAAGTTTTCATGGATATGATATCTGTCACAATCCAGAGGAAGTAATAGAAAGGATAAATTACAATAAAGATGCTGACCCAGAATATACTTCCAATTCCATATTCTGTTCAAAGGGTAAAAGCTATGTGGTTAAAGGCAGGGAAGGGGAAAAATATATGCATTGTCTGTAATAAAATAAATTTAATAGGGGGAGTAGAATAAATGCACAAGTATATAGAATTTAAAAATGTGAAAAAGGTTTACAAAATGGGAGATGTAGAGATCAATGCCTTAAATGGTGTCAATTTTTCCATAGATAAGGGAGAATTGGTCATAATAGTGGGAGCCAGCGGGGCTGGTAAGAGTACCATATTGAATATATTAGGTGGCATGGATAGGCCTACTTCTGGAGAAATTTATGTAGACAATAAGGAGGTCCACAATCTTTCTGACAGGGAACTTATTACCTACAGGAGGAATGATATAGGCTTTGTGTTCCAGTTTTATAATCTAGTCCAAAACCTAACTGCCAGGGAGAATTTAGAATTGGCAACCCAAATATCCGATAAGCCCTTAGATATAGATGAGGTATTGGAGGCTGTGGGATTGAGTCACAGGAAGAACAATTTCCCCTCCCAATTGTCTGGAGGAGAGCAGCAAAGGGTAGCTGTGGCAAGGGCCCTAGCCAAAAACCCAAAGCTCCTATTATGTGATGAACCTACAGGAGCCTTAGACTATAATACAGGGAAATCCATATTGAAATTGCTGCAGGATACCTGTAGAAGGACTGGAAAGACGGTGGTTATCATTACCCATAATTTGGCCATTGCCCCTATGGGGGATAAGATAATCAAAGTAAAAAATGGCATCATAGAAAGCCAAATTGTAAACCATAATCCTATACCAGTAGAAAGGATTGAATGGTAGTGAAAAATCCTTTAATAAAAGATATAATACGGGATATAAAAAAATCCTTAGGTAGATTCCTATCCATTACAGCAATTATAGCCCTGGGGGTGGCCTTTTTTACTGGGGTTAAGATTGCTCCAGAAGATATGAAAAAGACTGCAGACAAATATTATGATGACTATAATCTAATGGATATCCGGATTGTTTCTACCCTAGGTCTTACGGAAGATGATGTGGAAGAAGTTAGCAAAATAGAAGGGGTAGAAAAGGTCCAGGGAGCTTATACTTTAGATGTTTTGGCGGAATATGATAATCAGGAAGTGGTATTAAAGGTTCACCAGCTTCCAGAGGAAGATGGAATAAACAATATTAGATTATTGGAGGGTAGGTTGCCGGAAAAACCCTGGGAATGTGTAATAGAAAAGGGGAAAATGGAAAACTTCATAGTTCCCATTGGTTCTACTATAAGACTAGAATCGGGCAAGGAAGAACCTCTAAGTGACTATCTGGAATATAAGGAATATCAAGTGGTAGGCTGGGTTCAAAGCCCCTATTATTTGTCCTTCCAAAAGGGAAGCAGCAATATAGGCACAGGTCAGGTTAGATCCTTTATAATGATTCCAAAGGAAAATTTTAAACTGGATTATTATACGGATATATATGTAACTGTAGAAGGGGCCAAGGAATTGAACTCCTACCATGATGAGTATTTTGACCTTATAGATCCCCTTACAGACCGGATAGAGGAGATAGCCAAAGAGAGGGAAACTATTAGGTATGAGGAGATAATCCAAGAAGCGGAAGAGGAATTGGAAGAAGGCAAAAGGGAATACTTTGAAAAGAAGGAAGAGGTAGAGAGGGAACTGGCTGATGCCTTGAAGGAAATAGAAGATGGGAAAGAGGAGATAGCCAAAGGGGAAAGGGAATTGGACAAACAGGAGAGGGATTTCTACAGGAGGATCAGGGAAGGGAAGGAAAAATTAGCTAAAGCAGAGGAGGAGCTAGATAAAGGGGAAGAGGAATATAAAAGGGCCTTAAAAAGCTTTGAAGAGAATAAAAAATTAGCAGAAGAAGGATTTAAAAAGGCCCAGGATGAGATAAAAAGGGCTGAAGAGGGGATGTTAGAATTAGAAGATTCGATAAGGCAAATCCATATGGCCTTGGAAAATCCCCTCCTTCCTGAGGCAGAAAGGAATAATCTTACCATAGAGCTTGAAAGCTTAAGTAAAATACTGGAAGAAACAAAGGAATCCCTTGAAGCCGGCAAAAGGGAGATGGAATCAAAAAGACTTGAACTAATAAAGGGAGAGGAAGAATTAGAAAAAACCAAGGGCTTCCTCCTTGCTACTAGGAAAACCCTTGAAGAAGAAAGAAAAAAACTAATGGAGGGGGAGAAAGAAGGCCTAAGGAAAATCCAAAAAGCTAAAAGGGATTTAGAAAAGGCCAAAGAGGAGCTAGCCAAGGGGGAAGAGGAATATTTAGAGGCCAAAAGGGAAGCGGAGGAAGAATTGGAAAAGGCCTTGAAGGAGATAGAGGATGGAGAAAGGGAGATAAGGGAAATTGAAAAGGGGAAATGGTATGTTTTAGATAGGAATAGCCATTACTCCTATGTGGACTATGGAGGAGCTGCAGACAGAATTGATGCCCTATCCCAGGTATTTCCTGTATTTTTTGCCCTGGTATCAGCCCTGGTTTGCCTAACTACCATGACCAGGATGGTGGATGAGCAGAGGGTAAACATAGGCACATTAAAGGCCTTAGGTTATGATAAAGGGGCCATAGCTTTCAAATATATATCTTACGCCTTTTTGGCAACCCTGCTAGGCTGTATTATTGGAATAGCTGTAGGTTTTACCTTATTTCCAAGGGTAATATTTAATGCCTATGGGATAATCTATATGCTGCCACCAGTTCAGCTCCATTTTAATAGCTTTTTAGCCCTATCCAGCTCCCTAGTGGCCATTGGCTTGACTACCCTTACCAGCTATTTAGCTTGCAGCAATGAATTAAAGGAGACCACAGCAGCCCTCTTAAGGCCTAGGGCTCCAAAAGCAGGGAAGCGAATCCTCCTTGAAAGAATACCTATTATATGGAATAGGTTTAATTTCAGTTGGAAGGTGACCATCAGGAACATATTTAGATATAAACGGAGATTCTTCATGACTGTTTTTGGTATTGCAGGCTGTACAGCATTGATTTTGGCAGCCTTTGGCATTAGGGATTCTATTAGGAGTGTTGTAGATAGGCAGTTTGGGGAATTGTTTACCTATGATATAACCATAGGCTTGGATTCAAAGGGGATTGAATACCTGGAAGATGAAAGGATACTAGGATATGAACTCCTATACAAAGAGATGGGAGAGATAGCTACTAGGTCCAATAGCAAGGATATTACCATAATCGTACCAGAGGATAAGGAATTCATTACTAGATATATCCATCTACGAAATAGAAAGGATTTTAATCCTATCCCTATACCAGAAAAGGGAGTTGTCATTACCGAGCAGGTTACTAGGAGTTTGGGCCTTAAGGTTGGAGATCAGATAATATTTACAAATAGTGAAGATGAAGAGGCCAGGGCAGAGATCCGGGGAATTACAGAAAACTATGTGGGAAACTATATATACCTGTCTAGGGAATATTATGAGGAAATATTCCAGAAGGAGATAGAATTCAATGAGGCTATAGGGGAAATAAGGGAGACTAGTGAAGGATTTCAGGATAGGCTTTCCAGGGACTTATTGAATAAGGAAGGTATCCTTAATGTTAGCTTTAATACGACTATAAAGGACGATTTTGAGGATACCATATGGAGTTTAAACTATGTGGTATTGGTCATGATATTTTCAGCAGGCGCCCTAGCCTTTGTAGTGTTATACAATCTAACCAATGTAAATATATCTGAGAGGATCAGGGAGATTGCCACTATAAAGGTTTTAGGCTTTTATGACCGGGAAGTATCTGCCTATATATACAGGGAGAATATAATCTTAACCCTTATAGGTACCCTAGTAGGCCTGGTTATTGGAATATTCCTCCATAGATATATAATGATTACCGTTGAAATGGACAATATAATGTTTGGCCTGGAATTGGAGCCTAAATCCTACCTTATTTCCATCCTATTGACTATGGGTTTTGCTGCCTTTGTCAACTTTGCCATGTACTATAAATTAAAGAATATTGAGATGGTTGAATCCCTAAAGAGCATAGATTAAAAAAATACTCCCAATTAACTATTTGTTAATGGGAGTATTTTTTATGAAGGAATTTATTAAAGTATGTGGAATAGTATTATAGGGTTAAATATGATGGATTTATCATAAAATCCAAGGTATTGGAGATGATTATAATATGAAAAGGTCCCTATTAATTCTTTTATTTTTTTTGTTTGTTAGCTTTCTATTTCCCCCTATAGCCAAGGCAGATATTGGTCCAAAACCCTCCCTAAAGGTAATAGTAAAAAATCCCCCTACAGGGAGCTACTACCTTGACCTATTGATAGATTATGAGGTATCCTACCCCTACTCCTATATTGATGAAGAAGATGTGGATGATATAAATATGTATAATATATTGAAAAACTATAATGTTGACGGTTGGCGTCCAGCCTTAGTTACAGGAACAAAAGTCCCCCTATTTGGAAAGATTACAGGGAAGAGGGAAAATGATACCATGATCCATACATTTAGCTATTTGGGAGTTCCCGACAGGTTTAAGGTAATAATAGTAGAAGAATCTGGGGAAATAAGTATTTCCAATAATATAATAGAGAGGAAGGCTTTTGATAGCACAGTATATTTTGATTATGCTACAAAAAGCTTAAGGGAGACTTCCACATTGCTAGCCTATATAAAACAATTCCTTATAACCTATCCTGCCACCTTAATAGTGGAAGGCTTGATCCTTCTACTATTTGGTCTTAGTTTAAAAAGAAACTGGAAAGCCTTTATGCTTGTAAACTTAATAACCCAAACTTTATTGACCTTAACTGTTTTTACTGGTATGTATTTTCAGGGCTCCATGGCTGGATTTTTTTACTATATACCCATTGAAATATTGATTGTGATTGTAGAACTTAGATTATTTAAAAAGTATTTAGTAGGACATTCCCAGCTACGGAAAAAGGCCTTTGCAATAGTGGCCAATATAATTAGTTTTATAATAGGTATAGTAGCCCTTATATATGTACCCTATATATGATTCAATAAATTTATTAAGTAGTTTTTTTATTTTGCATATGGATACTTTGGTTGTATAATAAGTAATAGAGTTGTTATACATAGAAAATGGGTATATATTATATCGTTAAAATAAAAGAAAAGAGGTAGCAAATTGAAAGTGACCAATATAATACTCATCATATTAGGATTTGTATTTACGGGGATTGGAATAGTTGGAATCCTAGTTCCAGTATTGCCTACCACACCATTTTTGATACTAGCCTCTGTTTTATTTGCCAAAGGCTCCAATAGATTCGACAGATGGTTTAGAAGCACCAAACTCTATAAGGATTATGCTGAGGATTTTATCCGAGATAGGTCTATGACCTTTAAAAGAAAGGCAAAATTAATGGCATTATCTGATTTTATGCTAAGCATTCCATTCATAACTGTAGATAAAAAGTATCTTAGACTGTTTATATTGTTGGTAGTAGTTTTAAAATATTACTATTTTATCTTTAAGATAAAAACTAAAAAAGAATAGATATAATCCCTTGGATTTAAATGCCAAGGGATTTATAAATATTAGATATAATCTAGACTAAAGCAAGGAGCCTGACACTTTGGGCAAGAATAAAGCATACAATAATCCCTGTAATAGTAGGAACTACAAAGGATATCCAAGCCCATTTCCAACTTTGGGTCTCTTTGCGGATAGTGAGAAGGGTGGTGCCACAAGGCCAATGATTTAAAGTGAATAACATTGTGCAAACAGCTGTCAGCCAAGTCCAGCCATTGTCAATAAGTAATCCTTTCATCTCTGTTAGGCTATCCAACTCTAGCATGGCTCCTTTTGACATATAGCTCATTATTATAATTGGTATAACGATTTCATTGGCTGGCAAACCCAATATAAAAGCCATTAGGATATAGCCATCCAACCCTAACAAGCGGGCAAAGGGGTCTAAGAATTGGGCTGAGTGGCTTAATAAGGTTATATTGTTAATCCTAATATTGGCCATGGTCCAGATGATTAAACCTGCAGGGGCAGCTACCATAACTGCACGGCCTAATACGAATAAGGTACGGTCAAATATGGAGCGAACTATGATTCTACCAAACTGAGGCTTCCTATAGGGAGGAAGTTCCAGAGTAAAGGAAGAAGGAAGTCCCTTCAAAATTGTTTTTGACAGCAATTTAGATATAATTAATGTAATTACAACTCCCAGCACTATAGCAGCAAGTACCGTTAAGCTAGCAGCCAAGGAACGGAATACACCACTAGAACCAGCAAAGAAAATACCTGCCAGGCTAATTAAAATTGGAAAGCGGCCATTACAGGGTACAAAATTATTTGTAATGGTGGCAATCAGTCTCTCCCTTGGAGAATCAATAATCCTACAAGAAACAACTCCTGCAGCATTACAGCCAAATCCCATACACATGGTCAAGGCTTGCTTTCCATGGGCACAGGCCTTCTTAAAATAATAATCCAAGTTAAAGGCAACCCTAGGCAAGTAACCTAAGTCCTCCAATAGGGTAAATAGGGGGAAGAATATGGCCATAGGGGGAAGCATAACCGATACAACCCAGGCCAGGGTCCGGTAAACCCCTAATACTAGAGCATCATGTAACCAAACTGGAGCCTTAATGGATATAAAAAGGTCAGTCAATTTCCCTTCAATCCAGAAGAGGCCCTTAGCTAATATTTCAGAGGGTAGATTAGCTCCTTCAATGGTAATCCAAAAAATAATACCTAAAAGGGAAATCATTATGGGTATGCCGAATCTTTTGGAAGTTAGTATACTATCTATTTTCCGATCCAAATCATTGTGATTTTTACTATTAAATGTTACAACTTTTCTACTTATATCCTCTCCAGTCCTTACAATACTGGAAACTATTGAATCCTTTATATCTTCTAATTTCATATTCTTCCTTTGAAAATCAGTGTAAATGGATTTTAGTTTATCACCAAGTAATTGGTACTTAGATAGATCAAAATCCATGTAATCCTTTATGGATTCTAATAATTTAGTATCTCCATCGATTAGGCGGAGGGATACCCATCTGTTGTTAATTTTATTTCCTAATAGTTGATAGACATAAGGCTTTAACTTTCCAACAGCCTTTTCAATTACACTATCATATTCAACCTTTTTAGGCTTTGTTTCTATTTCTCCACTGACAAGCTTCTCTATTACATCTTTTAACTCCTCTAACCCTTGGCCATTTCTAGCTGCACTTCCTACTACAGGAACACCTAACAGTTTTTCTAAATATTTTAAATCAATATCAATATTTTTTCGCCTTGCTTCATCCATAAGATTTACACATACTATTACCTTATCTGTAATTTCCATTATTTGCAGGACTAGGTTTAGGTTTCTCTCTAAAGAAGTTCCATCGGTAACGACTACAGTGGCGTGGGGTTTACCAAAACAGATAAAATCCCTGGCCACCTCTTCTTCAACTGAGTGGGCCAATAGGGAGTAGGTGCCTGGCAAATCTACTAAAATATATTGCCTATCATTGTGAATATATTTACCTTGAGCATTGGTGACTGTCTTTCCAGGCCAATTTCCTGTATGCTGCTTAAGCCCTGTCAGGCTGTTGAATAGGGTGCTTTTTCCCGTATTGGGGTTGCCTGCCAGGGCTATTACTATATCATCAAAGGATTCTAGCTCAATTTCAAACATTTCCTTTAAAGCACCTATGCCAGTGGACTGACTAGTTAAACCCATTAATTACACCTCTCTATTTTAATCATTCAATTAATTCAACGAATATTTGGGAGGCTTCCTCAGAGCGAAGTGCTATAACAGCCCCTCTAATTTCATAAGCTATAGGATCTCCAGCAGGGCTTTTTTCTACTGGTTTAACAATTGTGTCATGGATTAAACCTAAATCCAACATCCTTCTACGGATAGGGCCCTTTGAATTTAGTCCTTTTACTTTAGCAAAGGAACCAATTGGAATTTGATTTAATTTATATAGATTTTTTTCCATATGAAAACCTCCATTTATTAATTTTATATACTTTTATATCATAAGTTAGCTATAGGAAACATTATTAGGCATGGATAATAATTAGAATATGCATTAACCTTAATTTTTGTTACTCATAAAATATGGGGAGAGTGAAATAATTGAAAAAGAAGGATGAGTTTTATACGGTAAGGGGTTACAAGATGTTAAATGGGGATAAAAAATTATTGACTGCCAGTATGGAGGACTATTTGGAGATGATCTATCGGATACATAAGGAAGAAGGTTATGTAAGGATGAATCAGCTAGCAGAAAAATTGAATGTCCGGCCATCATCGGCTAGCAAAACAGTTCAGAAATTAAATAGTTTAGGAATGGTAGATTATCAAAAATATGGAATAATCAAACTTACAGAAGAGGGTAAAAAGCTAGGCAGCTTTCTTCTAAAAAGGCATAATATAATAGAAGAATTTTTAAAAAATATAGGCATAAAAGAAATGAGACTAAAGGATACGGAGATGATGGAACATGGTATGAGCTTAAGCACCCTACAGAATATCTATATATTAAATAAATTTTTTGCAGATAATCCTGATGTGATGACAAGGTTTGAAGACTATAAGGCTAAATATTATGATGAGAGGGATCCTTCAGATTTTCCATTTGATATATAGACTTCTAAGGAGAAGATATTTTGGGCAGGCCTTTAGGCCTGCCCATTACTATAAAAGATATTGTTTCATATTGAATACCTATTTAATTTTAGGGGCTGGCATATCTAGTCCATACTGGTGGAATATTAAACCGGTTACATTACCCTCATCATCCTTTTCAAAGGTAATTTGGGCATCTACTACCTTATAGAAGTATTCAGTTTCTGACTTAGGGAAAATTTCATATTTATCTTGACCTGTAATTTGAGCATATAATCTGTTTTCTTCTTTTGTAATAGTTATAATTACATTAGGGGCCAGTTCATATTCTCCCACATAGGCATCATAGATTTCCGGGTCTACTTCTACTTCCTTTACTTCTTCTACTTTTTTACAAGCAAGGGTTATACCAGCTTGTTTAAATACAAGTTCTGTAACTATTCCCTCTTCATTCTCAATAAATTCTATCCGGACATCTACTTCTTTGGAAAAAAATCTATTATGTGACAGTGGAAGCAATTGAAAAGCAGCCTGTCCTGTAATTTGAGCATATAATCTATCTTCTATTTTTGTTATATTAATATATGCTCCATCTGTAAATTCATATTTCCCAACATAGGAATCATATATACTGGGATCTTCTATTTCAATTTCCTCTAATATCTCTGGCATTTCATAATCCTTATCAAGTACTATGGAAGCCAGGGTGTTTGTTAAAGTTGCTGTGTCATAGCCAACTTTATTTGTAAGGATTATAATAACTAAATCTTCTTCTATGAAGCGGGCTATATGTGCAGTGAAGCCTAGAGTATTTCCTCCATGATAAATTAGTTTTCCTATATCCGTATATTGAATCATCCAACCATAACCGTAGCTTGCTCCTTCTTCAATAGGTATATATTCTGTAAATATCTCATCTAAAGTTTCCTTTGTCACAAGCTTCTCTGTTTTTAAGGCCCTTTCCCATCTATACAAATCCTCTACCGTAGAGTACATATTTCCTGCACCATAGGCTTGGGTTAATACAATTTCATCATCTATTGGGTATACTTCTAGGAATCCCACATAAGGGGTGGCATGGTATACTTGTTTATTTTCAGCCAAATATGTTCCTGTATTAACCATATTTAGAGGTTCCAAAATATTTACCTGTAGATATTCATCAAAGGACATACCTGTTAATTTTTCCACTATCATACCTAGAAGTACATAATTGGTATTGCTGTATTCAAATTTTTCCCCGGGATTAAATTTTAGAGGCATATCCTTTACCAGATCTATTACAAGCATAGGATCCCTATTATCCATATCTATCAAAAAGAATTCATTTAAATTTGTATAATTTTCAAGGCCAGATGTATGGGTTAATAGGTTGTGGATGGTGATTAGATCTCCATTTGGAAAATCAGGGAAAAATTTTGAAAGCTTATCTTGAATATTCAACAAGCCTTTTTCTTTAAGCTGCATAATAGCCATGGCAGTAAACTGTTTTGTAACGGAACCAACTGCAAATTTGGTTTGGGGTATGATTTTGGTGTTTTGCTCAAAGTCTGCCAGGCCATAGCCCTTATTAAGAAGGATTTCTCCATCCTTGGCTACTAATAGGCTACCGTGGAAATTATGTCTTTTTACCAGGGTTTTCATATATTCATCTAATTCTTCTTGTTTTTCTTTATCATTAGATAGGGTAAAATATGCTTCTTTGTTTTCTTTAGGTATATTTATTTTCAATATTTGGTGCTTACCATTCCATCCAACAATTAAATCCAGAGCCTGGCTAAAGAATTCTACAGGCACAAAGGTTTTACTTTCCTTAAGGATAGGTGGGGTATTTAAATTTATTACATCTCCATTACCATAAACCTTTGCATCACCTATCTTAAGTTTAATAGTTTGGGATTCTTTAGAAAGTGTAATGCTCCAATCCCTATTATCCCAAAGGACCTGGTAACCTAATTTTTCACTAATTTCCCGTAGTGGGCACATTACTTTTCCATTTTCATCTATGTATATTGCATGGTCTAAGGAAACTTCTGCTTCATCTAATAGAAGACTTGGTTTAGGCTGAGAACTTGCAAATGTAGAAGCGGAAATACTGAGTAATAAGCCTAGGACTAGCACTACTGACATTAATTTCTTTAACCTATTCATTTTATCCCTCCATTCACTTAATTAACCAAAGATTTCCTATGGTTATGCTATAATTATAACATAGGTTTATTTATAAAGAATAAATTATAATTCGATGGAGTTTCTGTTATCCATCTAGGCTGTATAAATGGTGAGAGGAAGTTAACATGAGATGTAGAATATTAATTGAAAGCAAAATGTTAGCAAAAGTTAGTGCCAGATACCAACTCTTAATAAGGAGGCATTTCTCCCCTTGGAAAAGCACAATAATCATATATTGGAGGGATAGAATATGAAGATATTAATCCTTACAGGCAGTCCCCATACAAATGGGACCACAGACTTATTAGCTGATGAATTTTCAATGGGTGCTATGGAGGCAGGCCATGAGGTGGTTAGGTTTGATACAGCTAAATTAGATATTAAGTCCTGTGATGCTTGTTATCATTGCAGAAAAAATGATGGAGAATGTGTATATGATGATGATATGCTTAAAATTTATCCTCATTTGTTAACAGCTGATGCTGTAGCCTTGGTAACCCCCCTATATTACTTTGGAATGTCTTCACAGCTTAAAAGGGTTATTGACCGATTTTTTGCTATAAATGCCCAATTACGCAAATCACCTAAAAAATTATTTTTATTGGCTGCAGGTGGGGATGATGAAGAATGGATAATGGATGGATTGAAGGCCCATTATAAGGCCCTATGCCGCTATTTAAATTGGGAGGAAGCTGGTATGGTACTTGCGATAAATTCATATACCAGAGAAGATATTGAAGGTAGCATGTACATAAAAATGGCAAGAAACTTAGGTAGAGAGCTGAGTAATATATGGAAATAGTATTATTGGATAGGTCAAAATTTAAAGATTATCCATTAAGATATACCTATACAAGTAAATATTACTATGATGTGGAAGTAGATGATAATGAGTTATTCTCTATTAAATTGGTAAAAAAGCCCTTTAAGGAAGAAATATTTAAAAGTTTTACAGGGAGATTATATCAGGATTGGCTTGAAAATCCTTCTGCCTTTGAACTTAGTGAAGAGGGCAATCCAATAGGCTATTTGGAAATTGATAGGGAAGCCTGGAATAATAGGATAAGAATTACTGAGTTACTGATATTGGAAGGTTATAGAAATTTAGGCTATGGGACTATATTGATGGATAAGGCCAAAGATATTGCCAAGAATAGTGGCTTTAGGGAGATAGTTCTTGAAACCCAAAGCTGCAATTATAAAGCTATAAACTTTTATTTGAAGCATGGATTTAAAGTAAACGGTATAGATTTAAGCTGCTACAGCAATGAGGATATTGACAAAAAGGAAGTAAGGCTTGAAATGGCATATAGGCTGTAAGTAGATTAGGGTTTTTATTAGGAAGGAAACAAGGAAAAAAAGGGTAAAAGAAACTATAAACAAATTGTTAAGCAAAGAGAAAAGACCATAATAGATAAATAGTGCCAAATGGGAGGTATCAAACTAAAATGTCAAATAGGGATATAATTTAAGGAGGAGCAGCATGTGGAGCAATTTAGAAAAACCTTGGCAATTGGCCTTTAATATGGCTTGGGAAGCATATAAAAGTGGCACAGTACCAATAGGAGCAGTAATTGTAAATACAAAAGGGGATGTGGTTTCTACAGGGAGAAATAGAATACTAGATAAGGAAGGTAGTGCACCATTAGCAGGAACAAATATGGCCCATGCAGAAATAGATGCAATGTTTGGTTTAAATGAAAGAGAACATCCAGATATAAGAAAATACATATTATATACAACTATGGAACCCTGTCCCATGTGCTTTGGAACTATGGTTATGATGAATATAAGAAATATTTGTTATGCAGCAAGAGATGGATTTGCAGGAGCTACTTTATTAAACGATAAACTGGATTATATTAAGAATAAAAATATAATCATTAAAAGAGGAAATGCAGAAATGGAAGCTTTTCAGTTAATATTACAAAGTGTTTATGAATATGAACGCCAACATCCCAAAATAGAAAATCTATTGAATAAATGGAGTAAGATTAATAAATCCAGTATAGAATATGGAAAAGTATTATTTGAAAGTAGGTATTTTAGAAAAGCTATTGCTGAAAATAAGGGCATAGATAAAATATTTGATGAAGTGATGGAGGGGTATATTAGTAGATTTATGTGAAGTAAAAGACTAACAAAAAGGGGAGAACAGTATGGATATAAGTTTGTTTCATGAGTTGGAATATGATAATATTTTTTTAAACCTCTGAGCATAAATGATGCTGAGCAGATTCATAAATATGCTTCAGATGTTGATGTTTCACGTTTTATTGGATGGAGATTAATGCATACCATAGATGAAACTAAGGAATTGATTGAAGAAATTCTTAAACGAGAATCAGCAGGTAATCATTATTATGCTTCTGTCGTTTTAAAGTCAACACAAAAAATTATAGGAACAGTAATGATTTTTAATATTAATCAAGATGCAAGACATGCCGAGATTGGATATGTTTTTCATAAAGATTACTGGGGACAGGGGTATGGAACAAAATCAGTTATGTTAATGGTAAAGTTTGCTTTTGAATCTCTAAAGCTACACAAACTTCATGCACGTGTAGTAGATTCTAATATTGGTTCCATTAGGGTATTAGAAAAGAATGGATTTGAGTTAGAAGGGAGGTTAAAAGATTATTATTTTATAGAAGGAACATATTATGATGGTTTATTCTTTGGGAAAATCCAATGGAAATAAAATTATTATAATAGACTGCCTCAAAGTCCTATGGATGTTTATAGGAAAATATTTTTATATATTAACATTGAAGATTTAGGCATTTTATTATAATCTTAGTGTATATAGGATTGAACATTGTTTTAAGCAAAGGATGAATAGTATGCCCAAACAAATCAAAATATCTGTAAGAAATTTAGTGGAGTTTGTACTTCGCTCAGGAGATATAGACAATACCTTTGTGGGAAGCACTAGAGCAGTGGAAGGGACAAGGGCCCATCAAAAAGTGCAAAACTCCTATGGGGAAGAATATACTCCAGAGCTTGTATTAAGTCATATTTTAGAATATGAGGATTTTACAATAGAGGTAGAGGGTAGAGTAGATGGGATTATAAGGATAGATGGAAATATAATAATAGATGAGATAAAAAGCACTATGAGGCCCCTAGATGAAATTGATGAAGACTATAATCTACTCCATTGGGCCCAAGGAAAATGTTATGGGTATATGTATGCTAAGGAAAATAAGTTAGAGGAACTTAATATCCAGCTTACATATTTTAATATAGAATGGGAAGAGACTAAAAAATTTATTAGAAGTTATACCTTTAAGGAGTTGGAAGAATTTTTTCTAGGGTTAATTGAAAAATATGTAGAATGGGCCAATATGACCTTCTATTGGCAACTGCTTAGGGATGAAGCAATAAGGGAACTGACCTTTCCCTTCAAAAGCTATAGAAAAGGGCAGAGAAAACTGGCTGTTGCTGTTTATCAGACAATATTAAATGGAAAAAACCTTTTCGCCCAGGCTCCAACAGGTATAGGCAAGACCATATCCACCATATTTCCTTCAATAAAAGCCATAGGGGAAGGGATTGCTAGCAAGGTATTTTATCTAACTGCGAAGACTATTACCAGGGAGGCAGCTTTAAACTCCATAAAACAGATGGCAGGAAAGGGGCTAAGGCTCAAATCCATTGTTATAACTGCAAAGGAGAAGATATGTTTAAATGAGAATGTTAAATGCAATCCTAAGGATTGTCCTTATGCCAAAGGCCATTATGATCGGGTAAATAAGGCCATAATGGATGTATTAAACAATGAGGATATGATGACAAGGGATATAGTATTAAAATATGCAGACTTTTATAGGGTATGCCCCTTTGAGTTTTCCCTGGATTTAAGTCTTTGGAGCGATATAATCATTTGTGATTATAATTATGTATTCGACCCCAATGTAAGTTTAAAAAGGTTCTTTGAAGGAAGCGGGGATGATTATATATTTTTAATAGATGAGGCCCATAACCTAGTAGACCGTTCCAGGGATATGTTTTCATCGGAAATTACAAAAGAACCCTTTTTAAAATATAAGAGATTGTTCAAAGAAGAATTCCCCCATATATCAAAGGCCTTTAATAAGTGTAATAAAATTATGAATAAAATTAAAAGGGATTATCTTTCCAATGAAAAATTTTACTATCAGAAAGAGGAGATAAGCGATTTATATTCTCCTATAAATAAGCTTATAAGGGAATTGGAGGAGTGGCTTATAGAGGAAAAGGGCCATGAGTTTTATGAGGAAGTCCAGGAATTATATTTTCAATTATTGAGATTCATAAAGATTGTAGATTTATATGATGAAAGGTATGTAACCTATGTGGAAGCTGTGGGTAAGGATATTCTATTAAAGCTATTTTGCATAGATCCTTCCCATTTATTAAGTGAAATATTAAAAAAGGGGAGGGCAGCTATATTCTTCTCTGCCACCTTAACACCCCTTGACTATTATAGGGATCTGTTAGGTGGAGATGAAGAAGATTTCATTATTAGATTTCCATCACCCTTTCCTCAGAATAATCTATGCCTCTTAATTGGGGATACCATTTCCACCAAGTATAAGGATAGGGATAAGACCTATTTAGACATAGTAGAATATATTGAAGAATTTATTTCCCAGAAGGGAGGAAACTATTTGATATTCTTTCCTTCCTATGAATATATGGAAAAAATTTATCTATCATTTATAGACAGGAATCCAGATATAAAAACTATAATCCAGGAAAGGTCTATGATGGAAGAGGATAGGGAGAAATTTTTAGATAAGTTTTGTCTAAAAAATGAGGATACTATGGTGGCCTTCGCAGTACTAGGGGGTATATTTTCAGAAGGAATAGATTTAATAGGGGATAAACTTATTGGTGCTGTAATTGTAGGAGTAGGGCTGCCTCAGATTTGCTTTGAGAGGAATATAATCAGAGAATATTTTCAATATGAAAATGGCCAGGGCTATGAATATGCCTATATGTATCCAGGAATGAACAAAGTCCTCCAAGCTGCTGGTAGAGTAATAAGAAGTGAAGAGGATAAAGGAGCAATACTCCTTATAGATGATAGGTTTGCTACTATTAAGTACAAAAGATTATATCCAAGGGAATGGTCCCATTATAAGAGGGTTAGGGATTCTAAGGATATAAGGGTAAGATTAATGGAATTTTGGTATATGTATTAATGGTTTATATTCTATCTCTTTTAGAGAATGGTTTTCATGGGTTACCAAATATTGAGCTTGTCCTCGGCTTATTTATAAAAACCTCCCCACCTGTTCAAAGAATAGTTTTAATTTTTTAAATTGGAGGGATTGGATTGAATAGGGTAATTAAAACAATAAATGATCCACAAACAAAATCCAATATAACTGATTTTATATTAAGAAGGCTGCCAGATTGGTTTGGAATAGAGGAGGCTATTATAGAATATGTAGACAAAGTAAAGGATACCCTTTTTTATGCAGCCTATTATGATGACAAACCTGTAGGTTTTTTGAGTTTAAAATTCAATAATGAATATAGCTCTGAAATATACGTTATGGGAATTTTGAAGGAATACCATAATAGGGGAATAGGGAGGGACTTAATCGGTAAAGCTATAGATTATTCCGTGGAGAATAATTATAAATTTTTAATGGTTAAAACCCTAGGAGATAGTCATCCCGATAAAAACTATAAAGGAACCAGGGAATTTTATAGAAAGTTAGGTTTTTATCCCTTAGAAGAAATTGAAGGAATTTGGGGAAATAATCCCTGTCTTATTATGGTAAGGCCTTTGTAGAAGGGATAGAAGCTGGTAGGATTTTATTTTATGTAAAGAAAAATTTTGTCAGTACTTGTAGCGGAAATAATAGGAGGGTGAAAGTGGGTATACTAAAAGGATTTCCCCAAAAGGTTCAAGAATTTTTGCTGGAGTATTTTGGATTTCCAGTGGCTGTGGAAAAGTTGAAAGGTATAAAAGCTGATGGGGGATGCCACCGGATTAAATTTTCCAATGCTTCCCTAATAGTAAAGCAAATGGCGGAACCCCAGGAATATTTATTCTATAATGAATGTGCCCGCTTCTTGCAAGAATTCAAAAAACATATTCCCAGCTTATATTATTCTTATAGAAAGGAAGACTATTGGATTGTAATAGAGGATGTGGGAAATTTACTTCCAAGGGAAAGATGGTATGCTGATGAGGATTTATTAGAGGCCTTGTTTAAATTCCATTCTGAAACATGGGGCAAGGGTATGCCATTGAGGAATCATTATTGTCCCGCTTGGAAGGATGAACTTACATATCTTGTTTTGGAATTGATGCCTGATAAAATTAGCAATTAACTAGAGCCACTTTTATTGGAAATTCAAAGGGAATCCCAACAAATATTTAAACCCTATTGCTGGTTAAATGGAGATACAAATCCAACTAATTGGGGTATCAGAAAAGATGGTACCATAGTCCTTTTTGATTGGGAAAGGATTAGCTGTGGTTCTCCCGCCATAGATCTAGCTATAAGTATGCCTGGATTAGGCACTGCCGACAATTCCCTTGAATCCCTAATATCCAAAAGGTATGTGGCCATGGGGTCTAAACTATCAAATGATTTTCCTTTCACAGAGCAAAAATTATTTCACCAAATAAAGATTGCAAAAGTCTGGAGTGTGGTTGAATACTTAGGTGAGAATGGGACAAGCCTTGGGAATGAGGTGTTAAATAATCTATTAGATCAATTGATTGAAAAGGTACGGGGACTGATTTAATTAAAGTGAAATTAATATGTAGGGAAATCATAAAAGGATATAGCAATAATACTAGGGTAAATTAAAGGGGGAAGCAAATTGAACTATAATCTATATGTAGTAAATGTGGAGGCAGCCATATATAGGGATAACAAATGGCTAATTATAAAGAGAAGTGAAAAGGAGGAACATGGTCCAGGGCTTTTGACCTTGGTTGGAGGAAAGGTAGAGACCCATGGGGCCCAGGATAGCATTTTAGAAGAGACCTTAAGAAGGGAGGTAATGGAGGAGGTGGGTATAGAGGTTTCAGAAAAGATCCATTACCTTGAGAGTAAATCCTTTTTAATGGCAGATGGACAGCTAGTTGTAGATGTGGTTTTTGTGTGCAAATATAAATCTGGAGAGGCCAGGCCTGTGGCTCCTGAGGAAGTGGGAAAGGTGTATTGGATGACCTGTGAAGAGGTATTAAATAATGGTAAGGCTTTCACCTGGCTGAAGGAGACCATCAAAAAAGCTGAGGATTATAGATTAATATTAGAAAGAGGGATATAGATGGACAATATAATAGTATTTGGAAGTAAGCTTTGCCCAGATTGTCAACCGGCAAGGGAATATCTTACAGAAAATAATATTGAATTCTTATATTTGGATATTACGGAAAACCTATTATATCTAAAGAAATTCTTAAAATACAGGGATGAAAGAAAAGAGTTCCATGAGATAAAAAAAGCAGGTCAAATTGGCATCCCCTGTATAGTCATAAATGATGGAGAAAGGATTTTATTCGATTATAGGGAATTAGAAGTTTAAATGTATTTATTATAGGTAATTAATAGGTAGATAATACTTATGGCAGCAAAGGGGTTGAATGTAAATATGGATCTAGAAAGGGTAAATAGATTAAAGGATTATGTTCAGGGGGTTTTGGATAATGAAGAAGGAAGGGCACTTTACATTAAATATAAGGAATATATTGATAAGGTAACTCCCCAGGAATGCTTTGAGATATTTACATCAAAACTTGAAAAGGGCTATACTCCCAAGGATGTACTTAAAATACTGGATAAGGTTATAAATGTATTTTATAAACCCTTAAGCAATTATTCCTGGGAAAGGCCTAAAGAAGGTAGCTTCCTAGATTTACTTATGAAGGAAAACAAGGCTCTGGAGAAAAAATTAGGGGAGATAAGAAGGATAATACAAAATAAGGAAGTTGAAGAGAAGAAGGATGAATTATTAGAAAGGGTAAAGGAATTAGAGGAATTTAATGAGCATTATTTAAAAAAGGAAAATATACTTTTTCCCTATATGGAGAAAAAAATGGATAGATTTAAGGGCCTAACCATTATGTGGTCCTTACATGATGAGGCCAGGGAGAGTATAAAGAAAGTAATCAATATTTTAGAGTCTGAGGATATGTCCTTAGATGAGTTCAATTATGAAATTGGCAAGCTGTTTTTTACCCTACTGGGAATAGTAAAAAAGGAAGATCTTATACTATTTCCCGCAGCTATGGAAGTAATAAGTGATGGGGAATGGGAGGAAATGAACTTTCAGAGTATAGAATATGGATTTCCTTTTATAAAGAGGCCAGCCCTAGAAGAAAAAGAGGAATTGAATCTATATGGATTTGAGGATAGGAAATTTAAGACTGATACTGGTGAACTCAATTTTGAACAACTTTTGCTTTTATTAAACACACTACCAGTAGATCTTACCTTTGTAGATGAAAATAATAAAGTAAAATTCTTTACAAGGCCTAAGGACAGGATATTTCCCCGTTCTCCAGCAGTAATTGGCAGGGATGTTGAGAACTGCCATCCTGCAGAAAGCGTCTATTTGGTAAATAAGATAATTGAATCCTTTAGAAATGGAAGCCAAGATTCAGCTAAATTTTGGATAGATTATAAGGGGAGGAAGATATTGATCCAATACTTTGCCCTTAGAAATTCAAGGGGAGAATATAAAGGAGTTTTGGAAGTTAGCCAGGACGTTACTGAAACAAAGGGATTGAGAGGGGAAAAAAGACTATTAGGCTGGTAGCAAATAAGGCAGGAAGGGGCTGAAAATATAAAGCCTATCCTTCCAGATAGGCTTTCTTCACCCTATCATCATTTAACAATTCCTTTGCATGGCCTTCCATTTCTATTTCTCCATTCCGTATAATATAGGCCCTATCTGCTGTTTTTAGTGCTAGATTGGCATTTTGTTCTACCAATAGGATAGTGGTGCCAGTTTCATTGATATCCTTTATTATGGAGAAAATTTCTTTTACTATAATTGGGGCTAAGCCCATGGAAGGTTCATCTAACAAAAGGAATTTTGGGCGAGCCATCAGGCCTCTACCTATGGCCAACATCTGTTGTTCTCCCCCAGATAAGGTTCCAGCCAACTGTTCCTTCCTTTCTAATAATCTTGGAAATAGGGAAAATACCATTTCAAAGTCCTTCTTGACTTCACTTTTGTCAGTCCTAGTATAAGCTCCCATTTCTAAATTTTCCATTACACTCATTTTAGCAAATATCCTTCTTCCCTCGGGAACATGGGATATACCTAATTTAACTATTTCTGGTGGATTAAGAGATTGGATCTCTTTACCATAAAGTTTTATTTTTCCACTTTCTGGCCTTACAAGGCCAGAGATAGCCTTAAGGGTAGTACTTTTTCCTGCCCCATTTGCACCAATTAAAGTTACTATTTCCCCTTCTTCAATTTTTAGGCTAAGATTCTTTAATGCATGTATAGCTCCATAGTATACGTTAACATTTTCTAGTTCTAACATTATAATGCCTCCTCACCTAGATAGGCTTTGATAACCCTTTCATTTTTCTGAACTTCCTCTGGAGTTCCAGATGCAACTAAATTACCATAATCGAATACGAAAATTCTTTCACATAGATTCATAACCAAGGACATATCGTGCTCAATAAGGATAATTGTAAGATCAAATTCTTTCCTTATCCACTCAATCAGTTCCTTTAACTCCTTAGTTTCTTGAGGATTCATACCAGCCGCTGGCTCATCCAATAGAAGTAGTTTTGGTTTTGCAGCTAAAGCTCTGGCGATTTCTAGTTTTCTTTGCTCCCCATAAGGAAGATTTTTTGCCAGCTCATCTTTTTTATCTAATAAATTAAATTTTTCAAGTAGTCTAGTAGCTTCTTCATAAGTTTCCTTTTCAGTCTTATAATAGGAAGGAAGTCTGAATATAGCAGATGCTATTCCATAATTTAGTCCACTATGGAATCCAATTAAAAGATTATCCATAACTGTCATACCATTAAAAAGCCTTATGTTTTGAAAAGTTCTGGAAATACCATAGTGGGTTATCTTGTGGGGTTTCAAATCCTTGGTGGTAACTTTTTTCTTTAAATTATAAATTATTTCACCAGAGCTAGGAGTATATAGTCCTGTTAACAGATTGAAAAAGGTTGTTTTTCCTGCACCATTGGGACCTATCAAACCAATTATTTCACCATGTTCTATACTTAATGAAATATCATTAACAGCCTTTATTCCTCCAAAATTTTTGGATAGATTATTTATTGTTAACACTGACATTTAATCTGCCTCCTTTTTTTTTCAACTCTGGTTTGAATTTAAGTTTAAATTTAAACTCGCTTTTTCCCATTAATCCCATAGGCCTATATACCATAATTCCATATAGGATCAATGAATAGATGACCATTCTAAGTTCTGGTATATTTTGGAGAAATGTTGATATTACCGATAGAGCAATGGCACCAAGGATGGATCCAGGAATACTACCCATTCCTCCGAAGACTACAATAACCAATATATCAATGGATTTCATAAATCCGAAGGAGTCAGGCTTTATAAAATAGAAATAATTTGTATAAAGTGAACCAGCCACTCCAGCAAAGAAGGAACCGATGGCAAAGGCTAATACCTTATAATAGGTAGTATTTACTCCCATAAATTCAGCTGCAATTTCATCTTCTTTTATGCCAGCACAGGCCCTACCATGGTAAGATCTATTAAAACGGCTAATAACAACTACCGTAATTACCGTCATTATATAAACCCAGGTCCAATTAGTATATTTGGGAATATCATTAAAACCAATGGCTCCACCTATATAATCAGTATTTAGGGCTAGGATTCTTATTATTTCTCCAAAACCAAGGGTAGCAATGGCTAGATAATCACCTTTTAATCTTAAGGTTGGAATTCCTATTAGAATTCCGGCCAGGGCTGCTATCACCCCTGATGCAAATATAGCTAGGATAAAGGGTAGGCCAAGTTTTGCTGTGAATACAGCCGATGTATATGCCCCTATGGACATGAAGGCTGCATGGCCCAAAGAAAATTGACCAGTAAAACCAGTGATTAAGTTTAAACCTACGGCTAATATTATATTAATCCCTATTATTATAATATTAAGTTCCAAATATGAATCGATTATGCCTACATTGATTAGAGCTTGAACCAATATATATATAGCTACTATTAAACCAATTTTAATAATTTTATCCTTTTTCACATCATCACATCCTATACCTTTTCTTTAATAGTCTTACCTAACAATCCATTTGGCTTAACCAATAGTACTAAAATCAAAATTCCAAAAGCTACTGCATCCTTAATTATGGAGCCTCCGTAAGCACTTACCATGGTTTCTACCATTCCTAGGAAAAATCCTCCAAACATGGCTCCTGGGATTATACCAATTCCTCCTAGTACAGCGGCCACAAAAGCTTTCAATCCTGGTACTGTTCCCATTAGGGGATTAATGGTATTATAGTAAACTCCAACAAGTACTCCAGCAGCCCCTGCTAAGGCTGATCCAATAGCAAAAGTGAAGGAAATGGTTTTATCTACATCAACCCCCATAAGTTGGGCTGCTTCCCTATCTAAAGATGCAGCTCTCATTGATTTTCCAATTTTGGTCTTATGAACAATATATTGAAGCCCTACCATTAATAGAACAGTAATTGCAAGGATATAAATATTTTTTGTATCCAACATAACGTTTCCATTTAGGAAGGTTATTCTGCTGCCTTTTAGAACATTGGGAAATGTCCTTGTTTGTGGTGATACGAAATACATCATGGTATATTGCAAGAATAGGGATACACTTATTGCTGTAATTAGGGCTGAAATTCTTGTAGAATTCCTTATAGGCTTATAGGCTACCTTCTCTATAATAATTCCAAGGATACTACAGGTTAGCATAGCCAATAGTAGAGAAGGCAAGAAACCTAAACCAAAAAAGGTTGTTAAAGCATAGCCTACATAGGCTCCCACCATATATATGTCTCCGTGGGCAAAATTGATTAAATTTATAATCCCATATACCATTGTGTAACCTAAGGCTATCAATGCATATATACTTCCTAGAGATATTCCATTTATTAATTGTTGAATAATTTGTTCCATATTACATTACCCCTTTTTAATTTGGGATGAGGTCTTAATAGCATATTTTCTTAAGACCTCATCCTCTTTTTATTATTTTGGATCTAATTTTTTCAAGAAGGTAGGTACTCCATCCTTCATTTCTATAATTGTTATAGATTTGATTGGGTTGTGTTTTTCATCTATGGATATAGTACCAGTAACCCCTTTGAAATCCTTAGTAGCTGCCATAGCATCCTTTATCTTTTCAGGATCTGCTTCTCCAGCTCTTTCGATGGCATCCTTCACGAAATAGGCTAAGTCGTATCCTAAAGCGTTAAAACCATCTGGGTCCTTACCATACTTTTCTTTAAACTTTTTGTTGAATTCAACTACTTCTTCTGCATCATCCATTGATGAATAGTGATTTGAATAGTAAACATTGTTTAATGCTTCTTTTCCAGCTATTTCTGTTAGTTTTGGAGATTCATATCCATCAGCACCTAGTATAGGTACGTCTAATCCTAATTCTCTTGCTTGCCTTACTATCAATCCTACTTCTTCATAATATCCAGGTACAAATAGTACATCTGGGTTAGTTCCCTTAATATTGGTTAAAACTGCTCTAAAGTCTGTGTCTTTAGCCTGATAGGCTTCCTCAGTTAGTATGCTTCCACCTAATTCTGTAAAAGTCTTTTTGAAAGCTTCTGATAGTCCCTTAGCATAGTCGCTGGTATTATCCATTAGAACTGCAGCAGTTTTAGCACTTAAATCACCATGGGCAAACTCTGCCATCATAACTCCTTGGAAGGAGTCGCTGAAACAAGTTTTAAATACATACTCTCTTACATTTCCATCCTTATCTACAGTTATATCGTCAGCTGTTGCAGAGGCAGATACTAGAGGTATTTTATTTTGCATTGCTGCAGGAATTGCAGCTTTAGTATTTCCTGATGTAGCTGGACCTAATAATACCACTACATTTTCTCTAGTAGCCAATCTAGTTGAAACATTTGCTGCTTCTGTATCTTCAGATTTGTTATCGATTTTAACTATTTCCACTTGTTTTCCTAATATGCCGCCATTTTCATTTATCTCTTCAAAAGCCATCTCAATACCTTCTGTTAGTCCTTGACCATAAGTGGCAACTTGGCCTGATAATTCATAGTTTAATCCAACCCTAATTGTGTCAGAGTCACCTTTACTAGAAGATTGATTTGAAGTACATCCTACAAATAGGCTTAGTGACAAGATTAATGATAGCACCATAAATGCAGTTTTCTTCATTTTAACCACCTTTCCCACCTCTTATTTTTTATTTTTATTTTTATTTCCATTTTGAGTTTTAAAAAAGCCTCCACATGTATTAGATACATGTAGAGGCTATTAATAGCGTTACCACTCTACTTCATAATTGTCTCACGACAATTATCTCACTAGGTTCAGTAGGTTTATCTATATCATATAACCTATCTAAACCTTAGCCTTTTAACGGGGCCTACCGATATAGCCTACTAAAGTTTCAGCTATATAGCTCCGAAGCGATGGGTAACTATTTTTATCAACGCTGGTTTTCAGCTACCCCAGCTCTCTGTGGTTGATTATAAAATAGTTCCCTCTTCATCTTCGCTTATATCAGTATGAATATGTCAAGAGAGATTGCAATCTCTTTTTTTGGTTAATTTAGAGAATACTTTATCATGGTAAATTTATTTTGTCAATACCCTTTTTAAAAAATTTTTATGCAATAGATTCTTCGAATCTCCTTCTGTATATATCTAAAAGTTGATCTTCAGTTAAACTTTTGCTTGGTTTATCTAATACCACCTTGCCTTTATCCAGCATAATTATCCTGTCAGAATATTCTATGGCATCTCTCATATTGTGTGATATCATTATGGTGGTTATTGAATATTTTTCTATAAGTTCCTTAGTCTTTTTCATTATGATCCTAGATGTTCTTGGATCCAAGGCTGCTGTATGCTCATCCAGTAGCATCAGGTCAGGATGTTTCATGGCTGCCATTAACAAGGCTAGGGATTGCCTTTGGCCTCCTGAGAGAAATTTTACTTTAGTATTTAATTTATTTTCCAAGCCTAAATCTATGCTTTCTAAAAGTTCAATATATCTATCCATATTTTTCCTTTTGATTAACCTTCTTAAGGTAAATTTTTCCCCTTTTTTGTCAGCCAGGGCTATGTTTTCCAAAATGGTTAGGGAAGGGGATACCCCCATATAGGGATTTTGGTGGACCTTACCTATATAGATAGCCCTTTCTTCCTCCTTCAATTTGGTTACATCTTTACCGTTTAGGATTATTTGACCTTGGTCTGGTGAAATGCTTCCCCCTATTAAATTTAACAGAGTGCTCTTTCCGCAGCCATTAGGGCCAATTATTGCAGTACACTTGTTAGCCTCTATTTGTAAGTTTAAATTGTCAAAGACCTTTATTTCATTTTCCGTGCCAGTGTTAAAACTCTTGGACAGATTGACTATTTTTAGCATTTCTTAATTCCACCTTTCTCTTCCTCAATTCCAATAGATCTGCCATGGAGTTATTGTAGAATATAAAGGCTATTACTATTATGGCAGATATGGCCTTTAAATCTTGAGGATCTAATCCCAAATCTATAGCGATTCCTCCAATTATCTTATAGATTATTGCCCCTAATATGGCCCTAGTGGTATTTTCTATTTTATGGGAATTTTTCATTATGGTGTCTCCAATTATGATGGAGGCAAGGGCTACTACAATAATGGAACTGCCCATTGTAATATCTGCAAAACCTTGCATTTGGGCCATTAAGGCTCCGCTTAATGCTACCAGTCCATTAGCTAGCATTAGGCCCATGGTCTTATACATATTGCTATTTTTTCCAAGGGATCTAACAAGGGATTCATTATCCCCAGTTGCAATTAATAGATAACCAGTTTCAGTTTTCAAGAATAAATCCAATATAATCTTTATAATTAAAACGATTATTACTAGTACCACCAAAGCATTACCTAAATTGAATACGGAATCATAGCTAAATAGGGGTATGTTGGATTTACCATTTATCTTTAAATTTACAGAATACAATATGGTCATGGTTAAAATTCCAGCTAATAGTGGTTTTATCCTTATTTTAGTAAACAGGACAGAGGTTAATAATCCTGCTAAAGTACCTATACAAAAGGCCATTAAGGTGCTGACTATGGGGTTCATCCCCATGGATATAAACTTAGCAAATAAAAAGGCACCGAAGGGAAAGGTTCCCTCCACTGAGAGGTCAGCCATATTTAGTATTTTATAGGATATGACTACCCCCATTGCCAATATTGCAAATATAAGGCCTTGCTCTATAGACGTTATAATTAATGAATTCATACTTCACCCTCCATTCTTTTCTACTTTACCAGACGGCTACTCTATAATATTGGTGGCTTCCTTAAATAGAGGGAGATTTTCATCTAATCCTAATGCCTTTAAGGTATTTTTATTAAGGGTAATTATGGTATTTTCTGCCAATCCAACAGGTATAGATGAAACATCCTTTCCATCTACAAGTATTTCTTTAGCCATTTTTGCCGTTTGCTTTCCTAATTCATAGTAGCTAAGTCCACTTGAGATGAGTAGGCCACCCCTTACTTGAGTTTCTTCAGCTGATACTGTCACCATATTATTTTCAATTGCAACCCTTGATGTTAATTCCACAGAAGATGCTACCAAATTATCTGTAATCATATACAAGGCATCTACCTTTTTTACTATAGATTGAAGGGCTTGTGGTAGTTCATTTACATTGCTCACCCCAAGGGTTACTACCTCTAACCCTACCTCTGGAGCCAATTCCTTTACTTCCTCTATTTGGATTTCAGAGTTTGGCTCACCAGTGTTGTATAGAATGCCTATGGTATTGATATTGGGATCAATCTGTTTAAACATCTTTAAATGGTCTTCAATGGGAGCTTTGTCTGAAGTTCCTGTTATATTTCCACCTACATTTTCCCAATCAGCTACTATTTCTGCCTTTACCGGATCTGTTACTGCACTAAACAATACTGGAATATCTGTACCATCTGTTGCTTGTTTACAACTTTGGGCTGCTGGTGTTGCTATAGCAAATATTAGGTCTACCTCATCCTTAACAAATTTTTGAGCTATACTAAGACTAGTTGGGATATCTCCTTGAGCATTTTGATAATCGATTTCAGCTTTTATCCCTAATTCCTTTAGTCCATCTTCGAAACCTTTTCTGGTGTCATCTAGGGCAGGATGTTCTGCCAATTGGTTAATACCTATTCTAAATACCTTTTCCTCTGAAGTATTATTTACTTGGTTATCCTTTGAACTACAGCCTGCTAAAATTAATATGCCTATCAAAATTAATGCTATTATTTTTTTCATTTTTGCATCCTCCTTATATTAGTTAGTAATATTTATGGTTTAAATAAATTTGGTATAGGATTTTTATAAAGGTTGGTAAAAAAAAATCTTTCGTTCCTATAAATATAGTTTTTTAAACTATACTTATAGGGACGAAAGATTATTCCGCGGTACCACCCTATTTATGACATAAAGTCATCACTCATTTTCGGACCCAACAGTCCTAGCCCTTGTAACGATGGGCTTTCGGATTCGTCTACTTGAGTTTACTCGTTGAACGAACCAGCTCAGGAGTGAATATTACATATCCCCTTAATGTTGGCTCTCACCTTACCCAACTCTCTGTGATTAAGGTAGGATATCTTTCTCTCCTTCAGCGCTTTTTTAAATTTTAATATTTAGATAAAATAATAGTACCTAAAAAGAATAATGTCAATAGGTTTTTGAAAAATTTTTTGAAATTTTATAAAAGATTGTAGCCCTTAATTATTGGGCAGCCTATGTCATTGAATTGAAAATCCTTTATCTACATGGTATATTATAGTTATATTCCATAATTAGAAAAAGGTTACAAAAGTTATAGGAGGAATTTAAATGAAGGATATTATCGTATTTGGAAGCAAACATTGACCAGCCTGTAGGCCAGCGAAAGAGTATCTTTCTAAACATAATATAAGGTTTCTCTACTTGGATATTACAGAAAATATGATGAACTTAAAACTATTCTTAAAATATAGGGATAACTATCCCCAATTCGAAAAAATAAAGGAAGAGGGGAGGGTAGGGCTGCCCTGCATTGTTATAAATAAAGGAGAGGAAATTGTATTCGATTATAAACAGTTAGATATTACTCAAATTAATAGATAGGTACCTAATTTTTTTTATTATTCTTTCTAAATATGAAGAAAGTTAGATTTGGTAATAGTAATATAATATTAACCTAAGAGGAAGATGGAGGTATAAATGAAGGAAACGGTATATATTATAGGACACAAAAATCCTGATTCAGATTCCATATGCTCAGCTATAGCCTATGCAGAATACAAGAATGCCAGTGGGGATATCAATGCAATTCCTGCAAGACTAGGGGAAATTAACAGGGAAACAAAATTTATCCTGGATTATTTTGGGGTAGAGACCCCTATGCTCTTAGAAACTGTAAGGCTTAGTGTGGAAGATTTAAATTTTGACAAAATAGCCCCGATTAGCCCTGAAATATCACTACGAATGGCCTTGGAAATAATGAAGAAGAATAATTTAAATAGTCTTCCCGTTGTAGATGAAAACGAACAATTAATGGGTATTGTAACCGTATCTGATATAATAGGTTCCTATATAGATGTGTGGGATAACAATGTATTGGGCAGTTCGGGAACTTCTATAGATAATATAATAGATACCCTCACCGCTAAAATAATCACCTTGCCAAACAATGCCAGATTCTTTAATGGAAAAATTTTAGTATTAGCTATGGAGCCTAAATCTATTAAAGAATATATAGAAGCCAATGATATAGTCATATGTGGTGATAGGAGAGATGCCCAGGAGCTTGCTATAAACAGCAATATATCTTTAATGATAGTAACTGGCAATGTAAAAATAGATCAACAGATTATTGAGCTTGCTGAGGAAAAGGGGGTTGCCATTTTATCTACCCCTTATGATACCTTTACAGCTGCTAAATTAATCACCCAGTCCATACCCATAAAGGATGTAATGACCAAGGAAAATTTAGTTACCTTTAGGCTAGACGATTTAGTGGATAATGTGAAAGAAGCAATGTCCAAAACCAGGTATAGGTCCTATCCAGTAATAGATAGCAGTAATAATAAAGTAGTGGGTTTAATATCCAGATACCATTTAATTTCCAGTATGAAGAAGAAGGTCATATTAGTGGATCACAATGAACGGAGCCAATCTGTTGATGGGCTAGAAGAATGCGAAATACTGGAAATTATAGATCATCATAGGGTAGCAGATGTGTTTACGGGAAATCCAATATACTTTAGAAATGAGCCAGTAGGTAGCACAGCCACTATAATTGCTTCTATAATGTTTGAAAATGGCAGAAGGCCTTCGAGGAAAATTGCAGGCATATTGGCAGCGGCTATAATTTCCGATACCCTATTGTTTAGATCTCCCACCTCTACTAATACGGATAGGATTATACTAGATAGGCTAGCCAGAATTGCAGATCTAGATGTGGAACAATTTGCTATGGAAATGTTTAAGGCTGGTACTTCCTTGGCTGGGAAAACTCCCCAAGAGCTATTAAAGGAAGATTTTAAGACCTTTAATATTGAGGAGGAAAAGGTGGGAATAGCCCAGGTATATACCATGGATCCAGATAGCTTAGCAGATATGAAGCCTGATCTACTTTCCCTTATGGAGGAAAGAAGAAATCAAGATGGATACTCCATGTTTATGTTGATGTTGACGGATATATTTAATGAGGCTTCTGAAATGGTAGTAGTAGGGGAGAAAAAGGAATTAGTTGCAAAAGCCTTTGGCAAAAACCTTGTCAATAATTCCTTCTATGCACCAGGGGTTCTATCTAGAAAGAAGCAGGTGGTACCACCCCTTACAAATATCCTTACATCTCAGGAAGAGATATAGTATAAAAGTAAAAGAGCTACAATAATTTTAGGATTATTGTAGCTCTTTTATATTATCCTAACAAATCTTTCTTAAACCTTTCATAATCTTTCAGAAAGGTTACTTTTTTGCTTTTGTTCACTATAAAGGTGGGAACAGACTCTATCTGGTACTTATTTGCTAAATTTTCTGCCTCTTCCATTTCCTTATGGTAAGCACCTCTATCAATTGAAGCATTCATTTTCCCTACATCCATACCTACTGCCAGAGCTATTTCATCAACTATTTCAGGTTTTCCTACATTTTTACCGTATTCAAATATGGTCTTAAAAGCTTCCCTAGCAAATTCATAGTATTTTCCCTCATCTCTGGCGAACAAAGCTGCCTTGTGTAATCTATTGGTGTTAAACTTTCTAGTTTTGTTGTTATAAATTAGCCCATATTCTGAACCTAATCTTTCTATCCTTCTATAGCTCATTTTAATTTGCTCTTCAGGTATTATATCTTTAAGATCTCCTCCTTCAAGGGGATAGTCTGAATCTAATTCATAGGGAATCCATTCTATATTAAGATCTGAATTTTCCTTTCTCAATCTATCAGCTATAGAAAATCCTATATAACAAAAGGGACAGGCAAAATCTGAGAATATTTCTATTTTTGTCATATTATCACCCCAAATATATTGTATCTTTAAACATACCCAATAGGGCACAATATTAATCTTTGTATATATGAGCCCTTTCATGCCATCTTTCTTATAAATTATTTAATTACTTTATTATAATTGCAGTAATTTATTCAAAAAGGATCCTGAATTGAAGTCTTCCTCTACAGTTTCTATTAGCTTTGAATCCTTTACCTTTAATTCTCTATCTATAATATATATAAAATCTAAATCTCTTTTTTCATTTCTATAGGCTTTTAATATATTTTCTAATCTAACAGCCTGATACAAAAATTCTTCTATATTATCCCTAGTTACTTGGGCAAATTTTCTCTTCAATACCAACCTGCCATCTGATATAAAGAATAGTTTATATCCGTGGTCTAATTTTTCTCCCATTAAAAATTTTTTGTTGTTAGTTAGACTGGTATTATTGCTATTATATAAATACCTCAGGCAGGTGAGAAGGTCCCTATAATAAGAAGCCCTTTCAAACTGTAATAGATGGGAGGCCTCTTTCATATTTTTTTCTATTTGCAACATAAAGCTTTCCATATTCTCCTTTTTAAAAAATATCTCTTTTAGAGATTCTCTATTCTCCATGAAATCATTTTTATCCAAGGTGACAGGTAAGGCCTTATAGGTAAATTTATAAAGCCCGGGGTAGCTTTTTATGGGATAAAGGTTCCTAAGGTAATCCACCAAATTGATAATTATATTTTTATTCCTATAGGGGCCTAAGCAATAGGCTGAGTCTTTATTATGTACTACTGATAGGGAATTATATCTATTATAATCTTCTATTTTCAAATATACATACTTATTATCATTTTTAAATTGGGAATTGTATATGGGTTTGACCTTCTTTATCAGGGCACATTCCAATAGCTGGGCTTCCAAATGGGTATCTGTGACTATAAAGTCAATATCATATATATTGGATACCATTATATTAATTTTATTCCATTTATGGTCAGTGTTAAAATAAGATTTCACCCTATTATATAAGGATTTACTCTTTCCTATATATATAATATTTCCCTGGGAATCTTTCATCAGATATATTCCAGGTTTTTGTGGTATGGTTTTAATTTTATTGATTAAATATTGAGTTCTATCCAATTTAGTCACCAGCCTTGCTAATAGAGGGATATGATTATTTTTTCATATTTAAGGGCTACTGTCAAACAAAATGGAGGCAGACCTATAATAATTAGATAAATATCTAATTATTATATTGACATCAAACAAATACTGGCATATACTAAAATTAACTAAACAAATGGAGGTTGTTTTATGAATATAGATTTGATTAAGGATAGGAATTTTATTCTATTGATACTTGGTAAATTTGTCTCCCTATTGGGAAGTAATATGCAGCAGTTTGCCCTGTCTCTATATGTACTAGAGATAACTGGTTCTGCTACTATTTTTGCATCCATGCTGTCCATATCCATATTGCCAAGACTGATCTTGTCTCCTATAGCTGGAGTGTTTGGTGATTGGTTTGATAGGAAGAAGTCCATAGTAATATTAGATTTGCTGAATTCAGTCATAATAGGGGTATTTGCCATAATATTTATGGTAAAGGGAAGCTTTACCATACCCCTGCTGTATATCCTAGTGATTTTACTGGAAATAACAGAGATATTTTTCAACTCAGCCATGGCTGCTGTTATTCCCAGCATGGTTGAAAAGGACCAATTGCTAGATGCAAATTCCTTTACCTCTTTAGTTATGAATTTAGGCCAATTACTTGCTCCTTTAATAGGGGCACTTCTATATGAGGCATTTGGACTTAAGATATTATTAATTATCAATTCCATTAGCTTTTTAATATCGGGTATTAGTGAGATCTTTATAAATATTCCCCAAAAACATAAAAGGCCAGAAAGGGTGAATTTAAAGTCTTTCAAAACTGATCTAATAGAAGGGATAAAAATTATTAAGAATAACAAATTTATCTATACCATGATTAGTTTAGGAACCATAACAAATTTTTCCATATCCCCCCTATTTTCAGTAGGCATGATTTATATGGTTAAAGAAGTACTCAAGGCAACAGATTTTCAGTTTGGTCTATTTGAAATGATCCTAGCAGCATCTCTTATAGCTGCACCCATAATCTTTTCTAAGCAAATAAAAAATACTCAAGTAGGGAAACTATGTTATATAAGTTTTATATCCATAGGTTTGGCCATACTGATTATGGTACCAATTCCATCAGAGACAATCCTCAACTTATTTGATTCAAATATTGTACCCTATATTTTGTTAATGGCAGTATCCTTTATGGTAGGTGCTTTGGCGACGGTAGCTAATATTGCTATAGGGACCATATTTGACCAAGTAACCCCCCTTGAATTAATGGGTAGGACAAAAACGGTATTCAATCTAGCTGTAACTGTCTTTATTCCTGTGGGGCAAATGATTTTCGGTTTCCTATATGATATAATATCACCAAGCTATGTTATAGCCATAAGTGGAACTATAATGAT
This sequence comes from Tissierellia bacterium, assembly GCA_012728725.1. GTDB lineage: Bacteria > Bacillota > Clostridia > Tissierellales > Tepidimicrobiaceae > JAAYEM01. The sequence goes on from JAAYEM010000012.1 coordinate 43,810, forward strand.
TCTTTCGGTAAAAAAGTACAGGAAATCATTACTTGAGCTAGATGAGCAAAATCCTTTGGTAGGAGTTGGGGTAAATGAGATTTAGATTTTCTCTAACAGGGAGTAGGATATATGATTTTATACACTTTCCCAGATTATTGTATTATACTCAAGAATATGAGTCCTCTAAGGAATGGCAAAATTATGAGGAACTAGTAATGGATGATTATCTAGATCTGGTTAAAAAAGTGGAAGATAGATTAAAGCCTTTTTCCAAAGAAATTGAGATATTTTATATGAAAGATTTATTCAGTGGCTATGATTTCATAGATCTAATATCTAGAGCTACTGGCCTATTAGGCTATGAAAGGGAAGAGGAGTATTTAGATGTACTACTAACTTTAGATGAGCAGGAGATCAGAAGGAATATAATCCTTTCCATTTTAATTCAGAATGAGAACTCTTTTTCAGAGGAAACTAGGACTAGGGCAGATGAAATAATAAAAGACAGGGATGTGATGATCTCCTTTATAAAGGAATTACCTACAGAAGCTGGAATCAAATGGAATTTGTTTTTATTCATAGATGAACCATTAAAGTATACCAAAATATATGTGGGCCTCATGACAAAGCTATTGCCCATATTTAAGGATATATATCTACCCTATGAGGAAGAGGTAAAAAAGTATGGGGAAGAGCTGGTAAGTTTTTTGAATAAAAAGGGGGCAGAAGGGTTAAGGGAAATAAGCTATTCCATATTGGATGCCAGCATACTGGATAATAAAGAAGTGTATACAATATTGATTTCAGTGTTCTTTTCCTACACTGTATCCATGGCAGTTACAATGGAGGACAAGTATATAGCCTGGGGCATAGAGATGGAAGAAGCCTTCAAAAAAATGAAGGAGATAAATGATAATAAAATAAATGAAAGGGTTCAGGTATTTAAAAATTTGGGAGATAGGACCAGGTATGAGGTACTTAAATTGATTGCATCAGGGGAAACCTCCACTAAAGAAATTGCCAATAGGCTAGGGGTAACCAGTGCCACCGTATCCTATCATATAAATAATTTTCTCACATCTAAAGTAATCAAACTGGACAAAAGCAATACTAGATTTGGCTATGTAGTAGACTATGACCTATTAAATGAAATTATAGAGGGATTAAAAGAGGATTTACAATTCCCCACTTAAGAGGGGGTATTTTCTATTGTAGAATTTTTGTTTAAAAAGGAGGAGGCCTAATGGACATTTTTCAAATATTTTATGATAATAGAAATCCGGAACAGGCAGAACAGATGGCCAAATATATGAGGAATATGTTTCCCTTTATTGGCTTAAAAAAGCCTGAAAGGCTGGCATTGGCAAAGGAGTTCTTGAAGCAAAAAGGAAAGGATAAAAAAGTGGACTGGGATTTTATATTTAAATGCTACCAGCTGCCTGAAAGGGAATTTCAATATTTGGCTGTAGATTATATGGACAAGGTAAGGAAATTATTTACACCAGCTGATATGGACAATATAGAAAAGCTACTGACTACAAAATCCTGGTGGGATACTGTAGATGGAATAAATAGGACTGTAGGTCATATAGCCATGAAGTATCCAGAAGTAAAAGAAGGGAAGATACTAAAATGGATGAAATCTGATAATATTTGGCTAAAGAGGATATCCATTATTTTTCAACTTAAATATAAGGAGAAAACGGATACAGAATTTTTGAAAAAGGCCATATTACATAATTCTCAAACCAATGAATTCTTTATAGATAAGGCCATTGGCTGGGCCTTGAGGGAGTATTCTAAGACCAATAGGGAGTGGGTTAAAGAATTTATTGAAAATAACAGCTTATCAAAATTGAGCATTAGGGAGGGGAGTAAATATATTTAGAGTTTTTTATTGCTATGGTATAATTTTAATTGTAGACTATTTAATTGAAATTATTAGGCTAAGGGGGGCTTAAATGAAAAGGGTATTTTTGCTGTTTTTATTATTGTTGGTTGTATTAGCCACAACTGGCTGCGGTAATGACCCTGATGAGGTAATTGGAATCAGGGGAGAGGTAGAGGAAATATATACCGACGAGGAAACCCTAGCTGTTGTAGGAATTTTAGTAGAAGGGGAAGTTGAAGAAGACACCATGTATGACAGCGCCAATGTTACTATTAATGAAGATACTAAAATATATAGGGGAGAAGAAGAGGTTACCGTAGATGAATTAGAAGTGGGTATAATAGTAGAGGTAATATTTGATGGACCAGTAGCAGAATCTTATCCTGCACAAGGGACAGCTAAAAAGATAAAAATATTTGAGGATTAGAGGTGTTGCTATGTTTAACTTAGAGCCTATTAAGGATATGAATCAGGAAGAAAGATTGAAGTATATGAACTATTTGCTAAAGGCCCAATTAAGCTCTGAAAAAGATGAGTTAGCCAACCTCTCCAATGCCACAGCAATTATTGCAGCCTGTGTAGACAGACTAAATTGGGCAGGTTTTTACATACTAAGAGGAGATGAACTGATTTTAGGACCATTTCAAGGCCTACCAGCCTGCAATAGGATAGAGATAGGCAAGGGGGTATGTGGTACAGCAGTTGCAAGAAGAGAGGTTCAATTAGTTCCAGATGTACACCAGTTTCCCGGCCACATAGCCTGTGATCCAGCTTCCAATTCTGAATTGGTAATACCCATTATTAAGGATGATACCCTTTATGGAGTACTAGACCTTGACAGTCCAGAAAAGGGAAGATTTACTGAATTGGAGAAAAAGTATTTTATTGAGTTTGTTGAAATTTTAAATGAGTATATTGATTGGAATAATGTTTAAAAGGGCCATTCTAGGCCTTTTTTTTAATCATAGACTTTTATAATTAATACTTAATGCTGTAGATAGATGATGAAGTGAATCTTGTGAATTGTAAATTTTAAATTGGGAATTGATATTTTTTAATTTACAAGATGGTTATATTTTGCTAAGGTTTATTACATATTTGCAAAGAAGGTCCTAACATATTTATAAAAAATGCCATGGGGAGACAATAACCAGATATTAGTGGTTTGTAAGATCTCCCTACCATGTTATAGTATGGCAAATTGGAAGGCTCTTTTATAAAGACAAGCCTCGACTTTGAAAGATTTGTGAAAATATCCGACTAAGGGGAGAAAATTGTTTGGCCGCTTCCTGAGCGTTAGCGAATAAGCGGCCATTTTCTCCCCGTGTCGTGATATTTTCCAAATCTTGAAACGGAGAGGAGGTCTTTATAAAAGAGCCGAGGACCTTTTGAAAAGCAGGGTGGGAAAGTAGAAGTGATCTTCCATTCCCACCCGTATCTCCATTATTGTGTCTCAATGCTTTTCTTTATCAATGAGCCTTCCAATCAGACATGCTTATAAACATGGTAGGGAGATCTTTATATGGCCACCTGTTTAATACCTTCTTTATAAATTTGCCAGCAACGGAGATTTTACAATAAAAAATAGTCCTTATAGATTATATTAAAAATTAATATTGCAATGGGATTAGTAATATGTTATATTGGGCATATATAGTATATATAGGAGAGCAAATATACTACATGTTGTTATGGGAGGGAATTAGATGGTTAAGGTTGAGAAGCGGGACGGAAGAATAGTAGACTTTGATGGGGAGAAAATAGTAAATGCCATTGGCAAGGCCATGGTAAGGACTGAAAAGGGTTTAGACCAGGAATTGGCTAGGAAAATTGCAGATAAGGCCTATGAAGTATTTAAAGAACTAGAGGTAGTACATATAGAGCAAATACAGGACTTTGTAGAGATAGAATTGATGAGGACTAGGCCAGATGTGGCAAAACTATATATCCTATATAGGGAAGAGCGGGCTAGACTCAGAAAACAAGGTTGGGATATGACAGACCTACAGAGGGATATATATGAGCAGAAATATAGATTTGAAAATGAAACTTTTGAAGAGTTTCTAATCAGGGTAAGTGGTGAAAATGACTCTATAAAGAAGGCAATCAAGGACAAAAAATTTATGCCTGCAGGTAGAATTTTGGCAGGTAGAGGCTTGGATAAGCATGGTAGAAAGATTACCTTGTCAAATTGCTATGTAATGCCTCAGGTTGAAGATAATATAGAATCCATATTCGACACAGCCAAATATATGGCAAGGACCTTTTCCTATGGTGGAGGGGTAGGCCTGTCCCTATCTAAATTGAGGCCCAAGGGAGCCAAGGTAAACAATGCGGCTAATACTACTACTGGTGCTGTATCCTTCATGGACCTTTATTCCCTGGTTACAGGATTGATTGGATTGAAGGGAAGGCGGGGGGCCTTGATGCTTAATTTAGATTGTAACCATCCCGATATAGAAGATTTTATAGATGTAAAAAATGATCTAGACAGGGTGAGGTATGCTAATATATCGGTCAATGTTACTGATGATTTTATGGATGCTGTATTAGAGGATAGGGATTATGAACTGTATTTTAAGGTAGAGGCTACTGGAGAGGAGATAAGTAGGAGGATTAAGGCTAGAGACCTTTTTAGGAAGATAGCCAAAAATAATTGGAATATGGCGGAGCCAGGTGTATTATTTACAGACCGTATTAATTCCTGGCATTTGATGAGTGAAGATGAGACCTTTGAATTTGCTGGGGTAAATCCCTGTGCAGAGGAGACCCTGCCAGGATTTGGTTCTTGTAATCTATCCTCTATAAACCTAAGCCAATTTGTTAGCAATCCTTTTACTAAGGATGCTAAATTTGAATTTGAAGAATTTGGCCAAATGGTAAGGGAAGGAGTAATCTATTTAAATGAAGTATTAGATGAAAATATTAATCTACATCCACTAGAAGAGCAGAGAAAGGTGTCTCGTGAATTGAGGCAAATTGGATTAGGCCTTATGGGAATAGCTGATATGTTTATAAAGATGGGCATAAAATATGGTAGTGAAGAGTGTATTGATCTAATTCATAAAATAGGTAAGGTGTTAGTCAATGAAGCCCTAAGGCAGTCTGCCCTTTTAGCCAAAGAACATGGCCCCTTCCCCAGGTATAGGGAAGAAGCAGTACTCAAATCCCCCTTCCTCCTATCCAATGCAGATGAAGATGTGCTAGAATTGATTAAAAAATATGGACTTAGAAATAGCCAGCTTTTGACCATACCGCCAACGGGAAGCATATCTACTTTAATTGGTTGTAGTAACGGTATAGAACCAATTTTCCAAGTATCTTATACTAGAAAGTCTGAGTCCTTACACCATGAAGATACCTATTATAAGGTATTTACTCCAATTGTAAAGGAATATATGGATAGGTATAATATAAGTAGAGAAGAAGACCTTCCCGATTATTTTGTAACCGCTTTAGATTTAGATTATAAGAAAAGGATTGATGTACAGGCAGCCTGGCAACAATATATAGATGCCAGCATATCCTCAACAGTTAACCTACCCAATGAAACTACTGTGGAAGAAATAGAAGAATTATATATATATGCATGGAAAAAAGGGCTAAAAGGTATTACAATTTATAGGGATGGATGTGCTCGAGATGGAATACTGATTACTGAAAAGGCTAGATTGACCAAGAGGCAAAGAATTGAAAAACTGCAACAGGAATTAAATGAGCTATTGGAAGAACATTTAAGAGAACATCCTGATATTTGTCCTATGTGTGGAGGGCCCTTAATCCATAGCGGAGGTTGTTCCGAATGTCAAGACTGTGGTTACAGTCCATGTTCAGTGTAGAATAAGAAGGTCAGGCTATTGAATAAAAAATCAGGCCTGACCTTTAAATTGAGGGAGGTAGTATGAATAGCAAATCCATAATCCACAAACTTCCTAAGATTGTTAAAGAGGGAAGGAAAATAGCTGAAGAGATCATAAATAGGCCTTTAGACAATACATATTTTCAAAGGGAAAAAATAATACCAGGGGGGAAGGAAGAATCTATTAATTCAGGTTCCTTTGATGGATGGATAAATAAATTTTACTATGGGGATAATTTAAAGGTAATTGAAAGCCTATTAAAAGAAGGATATGGGGGGAAAATAGACCTTATATATATTGATCCTCCTTTTTTAACAAAGGCCAATTATAAGGGAAAGATTGTCCTGAAAAAAGGGAAAGAGGAAGAGGTAATAGAATACTTTGCCTATAGGGATGTATGGGAAGAGGGTTTAATTACATATCTTAAAATGCTGTATGTAAGGATATTTTTGATGAGGGAGCTTTTAAGCCATAAAGGAACCATTTATGTCCACCTGGATTATAGGACTGTCCACTATGTGAAGATATTAATGGATGAAATATTTGGGGAAGAAAATTTCTTGAATGAGATTATTTGGGCCTACAAATCTGGAGGAGTAAGTCACAAGTATTATTCGAGGAAACATGACAATATTTTGGTATATACTAAGGGGAAGGATTACATATTCAATCCCCAGCTTGAAAAATCCTATAACAGGGGTTTAAAGCCCTATAGGTTTAAAGGGGTTAAGGAATACAAAGATGAAATAGGCTGGTATACCTTGGTTAATTTAAAGGATGTTTGGCAGATAGATATGGTGGGCAGGACCTCCAAGGAGAGGATAGGTTATGATACCCAAAAACCTATTAAACTATTGGAAAGAATAATATTGACATCCTCCAATGAAGATTCCATTGTGGCAGATTTTTATGCAGGTTCTGGAACTACCGGCATTACAGCTGAAATGCACAAGCGAAAATGGATTATGGCAGATAAGGGAGCCCTATCCTATACTACAATTAACAATAGATTAATGGAAAACCAATCCTCACCCTATTATATATACAAGGATCCTAGCAATTCTAAAAGAGCAGGTAAATTAAATATTAAAAATATAGAAATAGTAAAAAATGAAAAGGGAAGAGAGGAATTATATATTGAATTGGGTGGGTATCAATTAGATATAGAAAAGATAAATATAAGGGAAAGGTACAGACCTAAAATTGAAGAAGTTTTAAATAGGAATTCCTTAAGCCTAATAGATTTTATAGGGATAGATATGGATTATGATGGTAATAATCCCCTAATCCATTGGCAAGACTATAAGGATAAGGACAATATGACTATCCATCCCATTATAAGGCTTGAAATAGGAAATACTGATAATAGGAAAATATATATAAAATATATTGACGTATTTGGGCAGGAAAATTCAATTACATATGAAGTCAATGATGGAAGGCTTGGCTTATATGAATATTAGAAGCAATTTAATCAAAAAATATTTTCCTATTTGAGAATAAAAAAATTAAAAATCCTATATACTTCTTTATCAAAATAGGATATTATTAGCATATATAGAAAACCTTTGAGAGGAGAGTAAATATGGACAATAAGAATAAGGGAAATTGTGACTGTAACCATGACCATGAACATGGAGCTTGTGATTGTGGAAATCATGATGAAATGGATATAATCCATCTTACCCTTGAGGATGATTCAGAGTTAGAATGTAGCATACTGGGGACCTTTGAAGTAGCTGATAAGGAGTATATTGCACTAGTTCCTCTAGATAGTGAAGAGGCCTATGCCGACCAGGTATTGCTATATAGATATGAAGAAGATGAAGATGGGATAGTTCTAATTAATATCGAAGATGAAGAGGAATTTGATAAGGTTATAGAAGCTTTTTATATGTTGTTTGAAGAAATGGATTTAGAAGACGAATACTTTGACTATTACGATGAAGACTATGAAGAGGGTTTTGATGAAGAATTGGATGAGGAATTTGATGAAGAATTTGATTTTGACTTTGATATAGATTTAGAGGATGAAGAATAATCATTAGGCAAGAAGTACTTCGACTATTTAGTTGGGGTACTTTCTTTAGTAATTAGGAAAGGATGGTATTATGAGAAAGGAACAGGAATTTGCTTATGATCTCATAGACTTTATAGGGGCCAGCCCTAGTCCCTACCATACTGTGAGACAGATAGAAGAAATACTGGTTAGGGAAGGATTTAATAAGCTATCCTTCCATGATAGCTGGAAATTGGAAAAGGAAGGCAAATACTATGTAACAAAAAACTCTTCCGCCATAATTGGATTTGTAATAGGAAGGGGAGAGCTTGAAAGGGATGGCTTTAAACTAATAGGGGCCCATACGGACACCCCTACTTTCAAGGTTAAACCAAATCCAGAGATAGATGTAGAAGGAAAGTATATTAAATTAAATACGGAAGTATACGGAGGTCCCATATATAGCACTTGGTTTGATAAGCCCCTATCTCTAGCCGGCAGGGTAGCTATTAGAAGTGAAAATCCTATGAAACCTGAAGAATTGCTAATAGATTTTGAGAAACCTATTTTGATTATACCAAGCCTAGCCATCCATATGAACAGGAAGGTAAATGAAGGGGTGGAAATCAACCCTCAAAAACATACCCTACCCTTATTATCCATTATGGACAGGGAAATCAATAAGGATAATTTCCTACTGGAATTGATAGCTGATAAGCTAAAAGTAGATGTAGAGGATATTTTAGATTGTGAACTATTCCTATACAGTACGGAAAGGGGAGCCTTAATAGGCCTTAATGAGGAGTTTATATCCGTTGGCAAACTAGATGATTTGGCCATGGTCCATGCAGGACTTAATGGACTAATAGAAAGTAGTGTAGCCAAGGCCACCAATGTATTGGTCTGCTTTGATAATGAGGAGGTAGGCAGCACCACTAAACAGGGGGCAGCCAGCCCAATGCTTAGGACCCTTCTAGAGAGGATTGCCATAGCTTTAGGTAAGAATAGGGAGGATTATTACAGGGCCTTATCCAATTCCTTCCTAATATCGGCAGACATGGCCCATGCCCTTCATCCAAACTATACGGAAAAACAGGATTTAACCAATAAGCCTATTATAAACGGGGGACCAACTATTAAGATATCTGCTAGACAATCCTATACTACAGATAGCGTTTCTTCTGCTGTTTATCAAAGCATATGTAAATCCATTGATGTTCCAGTACAGAAATTTGTAAACAGATCTGATGAAAGGGGAGGCTCAACCATAGGGCCCATATCATCTACTCAATTGGATATAGCTTCCATAGATGTAGGTAATCCCATCCTTGCTATGCATTCTATAAGGGAACTAGGGGGAGTGCTAGATCACTATTATATATATAAATCCTTTAAAGAATTTTATAGGATATAGGCTCCTTTTCTTTGAAGGCTTAATTATAATAGATTTGCTATAATATATAGCTTAGTAACAATAGTAACAGGAGTGATAAATGGAATGTATAAATTAATAGCCATAGATTTGGATGGAACTTTGTTAGACGATAAAAAGAAGATTCCTAGAGAGAATATAGAAGTAGTAAATCAATTGATCGATATGGGCTATGAGGTGGTAATAGCAACGGGAAGAAGGTATTGGTCAGCAAAGGAGCTTACCAAGGATATAGATAGATCCATGGTAATACTGGCCAACAATGGAAATGTGGTAAGGCATACCAAGGATGATCAGGTAATTATAAAAAAGTATTTGGATTTAGAGGATTTTAGAATTGTAATAGAGGAAGGAAGAAAAAGGGGCTTATACCCAATTATCCATGTAGACAATTATGAGGAAGGTATCGATTTAATAATAGAAGTGGGAAGGGGTAGCGAGAATTATTCCACCTATATAGCTGGATTTGAAGAAAGGTATAAAGAGGTGGAGAATTATTTAGAAATAACTGATGAAAAGATATTGGCAGTGGTATATGCAGGCTCTAAGAAGGATTTAGATAACTTCCATTTTGATATAAATGAAAAATACCCAAACAGATTTAATTCCCATGTAATGGGGAATATAAAGATGGCAGAAGCCATGTTGGAGATTATGAATCCTTTAGGCAACAAATGGTTAAGTTTAGTTGAGTATGCCAAGGAAAGGGGTATAGACCAAAAAGAGATTATAGCTATTGGGGACGATAACAACGATATCCAGATGATAAAAAATGCTGGCTGTGGAATAGCTATGAAAAATGCCAGTGAAAGAGTAAAAGAAGTGGCAGATATTATTTCAGAAAAGGACAATAATGAATCTGGAGTAGCCTTTGAATTGAAAAGGGTTCTAAATTTATAGGAATATGAGGTAGAAAAGGTGGAAGTATGGATATAACAGTATACAATGTCTATTCTAAATATCTGAAAGAGAGATTTGGGGAGAAGGTATACAAGCTTCCCATCAGCCTGCCCCTTACCTGCCCCAATAGGGATGGCTGTGTAGGTACTGGTGGCTGCATATTTTGTGGAGAAGAAGGGGGTTCTTTTGAAAACCTCCCCAATTTTATTCCTGTAAAGGAGCAGCTTATAAGGAATAAGGAATATATTGAAAAAAGGTATAAGGCGAAAAAGTTCATTTCCTATTTTCAAAATTTTACCAACACCTATTTGCCCTTGGAGAAGTTTAAAAGCTATATAGAGGAATCCATAATAGATGGAATAGTTGGAATTTCCATATCTACAAGGCCTGATGCCATAAATGATAGGTATTTGGACTTTTTAGCTCATATAAGGGATAAGTATAATTTAGAAATAACCATTGAACTAGGCCTTCAAACGGTAAATTATCATACCTTAAAGAGGATAAATAGGGGGCATTCTTTGGCGGAATTTATAGATGGGGTAATCAGGAATAAGAATTATGGGATCAGGACCTGTGCCCATCTGATATTAAACCTTCCATGGGATAACATGGAGGATGTAATTGAAAATGCTAAAATACTATCTGCCTTAAGGGTAGAGGAAGTAAAACTTCATGCCCTATACATTGTAGCCAATACCCAATTGGGAAGGATGTACCAAAAAGGAGAGATCAGATTAATATCAAAGGAAGAATACCAGGAGAGGGTAATTACCTTTTTAGAATATTTACATGAGGATATAGTGGTTCAACGGATAATAGGCCGGGCTCCGGAAGAAAATACCCTATTTGTAAACTGGAATGAAAGCTGGTGGAAGATTAGGGATGAGATAGTTGCCCAAATGGAGGAGAGAAAAACCAAACAGGGAATAAAGTGTGATTATCTAAATGGCAAAGCATTAAAAAGGTTTAATAATTAAAAGGCAGGTTTTAATCCTGCCTTTTGTCTAGCTATTATTGCATAGGGGGATGGCCTGGTTTAAAGGTAGCACAGTCGGTTTCTTCCGTAGTAGTTGCATTCCTAGGCTTTATCTCTATTTTAGCTGCAGTACAATGGTCTCCTTCTTTATAATATTGACAAGTATTAACAACACACTTTACTCCCTCAAGGGGTTGGTTAGTTTTATCTACACCCATTACAATCTCCTTTCTATTTTTAATAATATATATACTTATTTTGTGTTTTTTTTATCTATTTATTCAGTATAAATTTCAATAATTAATTACAAGGGATTACTATATAATATACTCATGGGAGAGATTTTATGGATAAAATGGAAAGATTAGACAAAATATTATCAAACCTTGGCTATGGAAGCAGAAAGGATATAAAAAAAATAATAAAAGAGGGCAGGGTTCAGGTAAATAAGGAAACCATTAGGGACAATTCTTTTAAGATAAATCCCTATAAGGATAAGATTGAATTAGATGGTGAGGAAATACAATATAGGAAATATATCTATATTATGATGAATAAACCAAAGGGACTTGTATCTTCTACCTATGATCCAGCTAATAGGACTGTCCTAGACTTAATAGATAGTAAATATTTGGCCTTCAGTCCCTTTCCCGTAGGAAGGCTGGATAAGGATACAGAGGGTTTGTTAATACTAAGTAATGATGGTAAACTAGCCCATGAACTGCTATCACCTAAAAAGGGTATAGAAAAAACCTATTATGTAGAGGTAGAGGGTTTTATAGACCAAAAGTATAAAAGTAAATTTTGCCAGGGGATTGTTTTAGACGATGGTTACAAGACCCTGCCTGCAAAACTTGAAATACTGGAGCAGGGTTTTTTCTCTAAAGCCCAATTAACCATTATGGAGGGAAAGTTCCACCAGGTGAAGAGGATGTTTCAAGCAATAGGTATGGAGGTAGTATACCTTAAAAGGATTTCCATGGGAGGATTGAAATTAGATGAAAGTCTAGGTCCAGGAGAATATAGGGAGTTGACGGAAGAAGAAATTCAATTATTAAAAGAAGAAAAATCAAATATATGATATAATCTATATATCTTATAATAATTATATATTTAGAAAGGTGTTACAAGTGCAACAGTATAAATCTAAAGGTATATTTGAAACTTTTTTTGACAACAGATCTTCCCTCATCATTCAGTATACTAACGGAGACATTTCCAAAAAAGAGTTTTTAGAGTACAATTTTAATTTTGTACAGAAGATGAATGTAAAGCCTTTCAGTAAAATAGACAGTTTTGAAAAGGGAATGTATAATTATCAATATTACAATGTACTGGCAAAGTATTATACTATGCTAGCTAGAGACATAAGAAGATCAAGGGAACATAATAAGTATTATATCTATTATAAGAATATGGGAAAGGAGTTTTATCATAAAAAGGATAAGGCTATTTTACAATTATTAAAATATTTAGAGTTTAAAAATGTGGAAGCTTATTTTATCAAGGTTGAATCCAAATCTCTCCAGGATAAATTATATGAAATAGTATTATTAGATTATAAAGAAGCCATATTCCATTCTAAAAGCTACTGGTTATTAAAAATATTAAGGGAGGAAGGGGTATTTATAGAGGGCAAGAAGAGGTCTTTAATTGAAGACTATGTCAATGAAAGATATTAGATAGTAGCAAAATTGCTACTATCTTTTTTTAATACTGGTAGGAAAGTCCCATATTTATAATAACTTAGATTAAAGACTTTCCACCACTACTTTCAACAAAAACTTTTATTACTTGGTAAGTATTTTCAAAATATCTTCCATTGAAGAATTTTTCGCAATATCAAATTCCCCATATTTTAATTTAGTCTCCAATTTAAGCTCTATAGCTTTTTCAACAAACTCATTTTTATCCTTTACTAATCCATTAGACTCTAGAATTTCACCAATCTTTAAGGGTAAAGAACCAGCAGGTATTTTTATCTTAACTATATTATTTGAATCCTCTTCCTGATGGGAACTATTATCATCTATATTATTATCAGCATTATTATTTTCATTATTATCATAATTACTATCTATTTTACTATCATTTTCTTCTCCATCTATATTTCCTTCACCATTTTGGTCTACATTATCTCTATCAGCATCAGATTCCTCATTTTCTGAAACTTCCTTGTCATTTTCCTCAATACTTGGTGGGGTTTGTCCCAGGGCATATATTGAATCCTTGCCTAACAAGCCGCCTATTTTCCAGTTGATAACTAGAGCCACTACTGCTATTACAAGGATCATGACTATGTAATCGGTACTGTCGTACAGGATGTCTTTTACTTTTTCCCAAAAACTTTTCATAAGGCCACCTCGCAATATATCAATAGGATAATGAAGATTTAACATTTACATTGTGTATAATATAATTATAGCTAACATAATTATAACACAATAATAAAGAAAAGGTGATAAAAGTTTGAAAGAGTTAAATATTAGTAAAAATGATAGTGGCCAGCGCCTAGATAGGTTTTTGAAAAAATACCTATCTGAAGCCCCTCAGAGTTTTATTTATAAGATGATAAGGAAAAAAAATATCAAAGTAAATGGCAAAAAGGCTAAACCAGATACTATAATCCTTGAAGGGGATACCATCCACTTGTATTTGGCAGATGAGACCATAGAAAAGTTTAGGCCTAAACCTGGTGTAGTGAAAAGCAGACTGGTTCCCAATATAATATATGAAGACGATAATATAATATTGATAAACAAGCCGGTAGGCATCTTATCCCATTCAGCTAACAAGGAATATGGAAACAATATAGTAGATAGCATGATCCATTATCTGGTTGAAAAGGGAGAATACAATCCAAGGATTGAAAAAACCTTTACTCCGGCTATCTGCAACCGATTGGATAGAAATACTAGTGGCATTATTATAGGGGCTAAAAACTATGAATCCCTGAAGGCAATAAATGATGCCATTAAAAGGAGGAAGGTTAAAAGGTATTACAAAACCATAGTGAAGGGGATAGTAAGGGAAGATCAAATCATAGAAGGCTATTTGGTAAAGGATGAAAATATCAACAGGGTAAAGGTTGTAAACAGGGAAAAGGAAGATTCAAAGAAGATTATAACCCATATAAGGGTTTTAGATACTTCCTCATCTTATTCCCTGTTGGAAGTGGAATTGATTACAGGTAGGACCCATCAGATTAGGGCCCATCTAGCCTCTAAAGGGTATCCAATAATTGGGGATAACAAGTATGGAGATAAAAAGGTTAACAAGTATTTTAGAGAAGAATATAATTTAGAGAGCCAGTTTCTCCACGGTTACAGGATAGTTTTTTTAGAAATAGGTGAAGCCTTTAAATATTTAGAGGGCAAGGAATTTACGGCCAAATTAGGTGAAAAATTTTCAAATATTGAGAGGGATCTGTTTAATAGAAATTAAATGGGGGGATTTTGATGACTGATAATATAAGGGTATATGTGGAAGGTTTTGGGGAAATGTCTGTAGATAGAGGTTCTACATTAGAAGAATTATCAAAACTGATATATAAAGAGGATTACAAAAAATATCTAGGAGCAAGGGTGAATAATGAAATATACCACCTCCATAAGAAGGTAAAGGAAGATATGCATATAAAATTTCTAACTTTGAAGGACAAAGATGGCTATAAGATATACGTTAGGACCATATCCGCCGTATTTATTATGGCATGCAGGAAGGTTTTCCCGGAGTATACAGTGGTAATAGAACACTCCTTGGGCAAGGGAATCTATGTGGAATTAGAGGAAGAAAAGTCCATCAGCTTTAGCGACATAGAAAAAATAAAGGGGGAGATGAAAAAGATTATTGAAGGGGACATCCCTATAATCAGGAAAAAGGTACCTACCCAAGAAGCCCTTCAATTATTTGAAATATATAAGCACCATGACAAGATAAGGCTCCACAATACTTTAGATAATGAGGAGATACAAATATATGAAATTGGAGATTATGTAGATGCTTTCCATGGCTACCTAGCCCCTTCCACCGGCTATGTTGATGTATTCGACCTAAAATACTATTATCCAGGAGCCATTATACTAATCCCTATCAACGATAGCAGCAATGGATTGCCCCAGTTCAAAGAGCAGAAAAAATTGGCTAAAGTATTTGAGGAGGCCAGCCAATGGGCTAAAATACTGGATTTATCTTATCTAGGCTCCTTAAATGAAAAGATACTCAATAATGATGTAGATGAGGTTATAAGGGTATCTGAAGCCTTACACGAAAAGAAGATTGCACAGATTGCAGATATGATTTGCCAGGACGATGATATTAATATTATACTAATAGCCGGTCCCTCCTCATCGGGTAAGACTACTTTTGCTCAGAGATTGGCAGTCCATTTAAAGGTAAATGGAAAAAGGCCTATAGCCATTTCTGTAGACGATTACTTTGTGGATAGGGAGAAAACCCCCTTAAATGAAAGGGGAGAATACGATTTTGAATCCATAGAGGCGGTAGATTTAAAAAGGCTCAATGAGGATCTGGTAAGGCTCCTGGAAGGGGAGGAAATAGAACTGCCTAAATACAATTTTATTACTGGAAAGAGTGAGCAGTCTGGAATAAGGATTAGGGTGGATAAGGACCATCCAATTATAGTGGAAGGTATCCATGGATTAAATCCACGACTTACCACCTATATACCTGAAAAGAATAAATTTAAGATATATATTTCCGCCTTAACCCAGTTAAATATTGATGCCCATAATAGGATTTCCACAACGGATACCAGGCTTATTAGAAGGATAGTTAGGGATAATAAATATAGGGGAAACGATGTGTTCAAAACCTTTGAATTATGGCAAGGGGTAAGGGAAGGGGAAGAGGAGAATATATTTCCATTCCAGGAAGAGGCGGATGTAATGTTTGATTCAGCCCTAGTTTATGAATTATCCGTCCTAAAAAAATATGTAGTTCCCCTTCTTGAACAGGTAGATAGCAGCTGTATCTATTATTCCGAGTCTAAAAGGCTGTTAAGGTTTTTAAGTTACTTCCTAGACATAGAAGATGAAAGATGTATACCACCTAATTCAATTTTGAGGGAATTTATAGGTGGTTCAGGTTTTGATATCCATTAGATGGAGGAGAGATTATGGAGAAATTACTAGATAGATTAATAGAAAAAAACAGATATTTGACCCAATTTGGCCAGGTGGCCAATTATATACCTGCACTAGAAAAAGCAAATCCTGAAGACATAGGCATTTGCCTTATAGATGGAAAGGGTAAGCAATACTGTAGCGGAGCCTACCATAAAAAGTTTTCAATCCAAAGTATATCCAAGGTAATAGCCCTTATGGTAGCCCTAATGGATAATGGGGAAGAGGGGGTATTTAAAAGGGTGGGGATGGAGCCCACCGATGAGCCCTTCAACTCCTTTTACAAATTAGACCTTCCCCAGGGAGAAAAACCCGCCAATCCCATGATCAATTCTGGGGCCATAGTGACCACATCCTTGATAAAGGGGGAGGGGGAGGAAAAGGTCAATAGGTTAATTTATATATTGAGGAAGATCACCTCTAATCATGATATTACCTATAATGAAGAAGTGTTTTTATCAGAAAAGGAAACAGGTCATAAGAATAGGGCCATAGCCTACCTTTTAAAGAATAAGGGGCTACTAGAAGGGGAGGTGGAAGAGGTACTAGATGCCTATTTTAAGCAATGTTCCATAGAAATGGATTGTCGAGATCTTGCTAAGGTAGGCTGGTTTTTAGCCAATAAGGGGAGGATTTTAAAAAGCAAAGAACAAGTATGCAGCGAGGAGATAATAACCACCATTTTGGCCATAATGACCACCTGCGGCATGTACAATTTTAGCGGTGAATATGCAGTCAGGGTAGGGATACCCTCCAAATCCGGTGTAGCAGGAGGAATACTGGCTGCAGCAGTTAATGGAATGGGGATAGGGGTATACGGTCCCGCCTTAGACCAATATGGAAACTCAATTGCAGGATATGGAATACTTAAGGATTTGTCTAAGGAATTAAATTTAAATATATTTTATTAGTCTGGACCCTATTTATAGATTTATTATGGGAATAAATAATTTAAATACCGGGAAAATTTAGATAGGGGATTTCAACCCTATCTAAATTTTTAGGAGGAGAGACTCACATGAAAAAAAGAACATTTATAATAATATCCATAGGAATACTATTTATTTTATCAAGCTGTATATCTAAACCAGATAAGGATTTAGATATGGGGAAAAATCATATACAAAATCCTACAGAAGAAAATTTAGAAGAAACAGAAGAAGTAGATGAAGTAGAGGAACTTATAAAAAGCATGACCTTGGATGAAAAGATTGGCCAGCTTTTTATATTGGGATTAAACGGAACAGAAATAGATGACCATATTATAAATATGATTGAAAAAAATCATATAGGGGGCCTTATATTGTTTAAGTATAATATTTCCCATGAAAAACAGGCTGTTGAGCTACTTAATTCCTTGAAAAAGGCCAATAGGTCCAACCCTGTCCCCTTATTTTTGTCCATAGACGAGGAAGGGGGCAGGGTTACCAGGCTCCCTAGTTCCTTTCATAAATTACCAGAAGCTAAAAGGATTGGAGATATAAATGATAGAACAATCTCCTTGGAATATGGTAGAATATTAGGAGAAAGAGTAAAATCCCTAGGTTTTAACATGAATTTTGCCCCAGTATTAGATATAAATTCCAATCCTCAAAATCCCGTTATAGGGGATAGGGCCTTTGGTTCCAATATAGAAAGGGTAGTAGATAATGGTTTACAGGTGATGGAGGGGATAAAATCCAATAATGTAATACCGGTGGTTAAGCATTTCCCCGGCCATGGAGACACCAGTATGGATTCCCATATAGATATTCCCCTAGTAGATAAGGATATGAAAGAGCTGGAGGAATTGGAACTGGTACCCTTTGTTGAGGCTATAAAAAATGGAGCAGATGGGATAATGGTAGGCCATATCCTCTTTCCCCAAATAGATAAGGATTACCCTGCCACCCTTTCCTATGAGATAATAAATAGCTTGCTCAGGGAAAAATTATCCTATGATGGGGTGGTATTTTCCGACGATATGACCATGGGAGCAATAGTTAAGAACTATAGCCTAGGGGAGGCAGCGGTGAAATTTTTGAAGGCAGGAGGAGACATACTATTAATATGCCATGGCTATGAAAACCAAATAGAGGTTTTAAATAGGGTAAAGGAGGAAATCCATAAGGGAAGTATTAGTGAAGAGGAACTGGATGAGAAGGTATACAGGATTATAAAGTTAAAAGAAAAGTATGATATAAAAGACTGGCTGATAGAATCTGTAGACTTGGAAGAAATCAACTCTAGAACTATGAAACTTTTGAATGAAATTGATAGTAGATAGGTAAGGATTATTAAGGAGGATCTTATGAGAAAGGCAATAGGTATTGATCTAGGCGGTACTAATATCTGTGGCGGACTTGTGGATGAGGGAGGTAATATCCTTAAAAGGGCAAGTAAAAGGACGGGGACAGGGGGCAGGAGGGTAGTTCTAGAGAAAATAGCAGACATTATTAATGAGCTAATGGAAGGGGAACCCATAGAGGGAGTAGGCATAGGTTCTCCTGGATTTATAGATGTAGAAGGGGGACAGGTACTGTCCAATGGTGGCAATATTAAGGGATGGGCATATACAAAGATTAGGGAGGAATTATATTTAGTATTCAAACATTTGCCCGTATTTATAGAAAATGATGCCAATGTGGCAGCTATATGTGAGGAATGGCTAGGGGCAGCCAAAGGAATGGACAACTTTGTCATGCTAACCTTAGGCACTGGTGTAGGTGGGGCAATCTATTCAAAGAAGCTAGGCCTATGGCATGGCAGTAACTATCAAGGGGGGGAGCTAGGGCACACCATTCTATATCCCAATGGAAGACCATGTATCTGTGGTCAAAGGGGTTGCGTGGAAAGATATGTATCTGGTTTGGCTGTAGAAAGGAACTATCTTGAATTAACGGGGGAAAGGCTGAGGGGAGAGGAAATATTCAAAAATAGCCTTAGCCAGCCAAAGTGTAAAGAGGTAGTCCACAGATTTGCTATGGATTTAGCTATCCTTTTAATTACCTTAAAAAACATGCTGGATCCTGCCGGTATTGTAATAGGTGGCGGTGTAATCAATTCCAGATACTACTGGTGGGATTTAATGATAGACCATTATGAAAGAAACTGTAACAACCCTACAGGAACTACAATTGTACCAGCTAAATTTTTGAATGATTCAGGGATAATTGGGGCTGCAAAATTGGTGTTTGATAGGGTATAGAGGAGGATTTAGCCTTGGATAGAATAGTTTACATAGGGCCATATAATAACCATAAAAGTGAAGAATTATTTAATAAAGCCATATCCTATTTAAGAGAAAATAAGGGTGATAGGTTTTATTACATATTGCCCAATGGAAGGTTACTTACAAGATATAGAAAGAGGATGATAGAAAAGGTAGGACAAACCTTCCAAATAAACCTGTTTACCTTTGACAATATAGTAGACAGGCTATTGGAGGATTATTTTTACATAAACATAGATGGGGAATTGAAGGAAGCCATATTAAGCAATGTAGTAAGTCAATTGACCCAGGAAGGCAAGGTCAAATATTATAGGGAGGTTGCCTCTAAAAAAGGCTTTATAAAAATCCTATCCAATATAATTGGGGATATAAAAAGATCCTTGATTACTCCTGAAATCTATCTAGAAAGATGTCCAGATAATCTATTTTTTAAAGAGATAGGAATAATATATAAAGGGTATGAAAGAAAGCTATCAGATTTTGGACTTATAGATAAGGAAGGGAGCTTTTTCAAGAGTTTAGCCCTATTAAAAGAGGATAACTCCTTCTTTGATGATTTGGATTTTATTATAATAGATGGTTTCTTTGACTTTAGACCACAGGAATTGGAATTGTTAAAGGAAATATCCAATACTAAAGTTCCCATGTATATAAATATGCCCTTTAATAGGGATTATAATTTTAATACCTTTACTGAAACTTTGACTATTTTAGAGGGATTAGGCTTTAAAATGGAATATGTGGATGAAGGAGAATTATCTTATTTTGAACAGATGGCCAATATCCTATTTAGTCCAGATGAAAAGCAGTTGTATCCCAGGGGAAATATTAACCTAATAAAGGCCCCTAATAGTTTTTTGGAGATAAAAAAGATTGCTGAGGAAATCAAAAGACACTATGTACAAGGTGTAGATTTAGAGGATATGGCCCTGGTTATTACCAATCCCAATGATTATAGGGACACCTTGTTTAGGGTATTTGAGGAGGAAAGGATTCCCTGTACCTTGAATAAGGATATAGATTTAATAGAAATCCCCTTGTCCCGGGAGATAATATATATATTGGAAATTAGTAAGAATAATGGGGATAAAACTAGCATGATAAATAGGATAAAAAGCAATTATTTCAGCCTCTGCCCCAGGGAGGCAAGGGAGATTGCTGAATACCTACTTAGGAAATCCTATTTCAACAATTTTGAAGAATTGCTCAACAATAGGCAAATCCTTTCCTTCCAGGAATTTGATATAAAGAGTATAATCCTAAAGGTGGAAGAAGAGGCAAAGGCAATTCCAGCAGCAGGGACTGTAGCAGAATATGTAGATCTGGTTATGGATCTGTTGAGGGATTATAATATCCAGGAAAAGATTCTTGAAATATATGGTTTGACCAAGGATTATGGCCTATTTAGACGGGATATAACAGCCTTAAATAAGATTACAGAAATTTTAGACAAGCTTAAAAGATTTATAGGTATCCTATATGATGAGATTAGCCTAGACGAATTTATCGGTATATTGAGAAATTATTTTGAGAGTGAATCCATAAGGGAAATTGAGGGAAATGCAAAAGGTGTAAATATATTATCCCCAGTAACCGCCAGGGGACAAAGGTTTAAGGTATTATTTGTACTAGGCCTTTCCCAGGGCAAATATCCAGCCTTACTAGACAGTAATTTCTTTATAAATGATAAAAACCATAAAACCCTAAAAAATATAGGCCTGGATGTAAAAAACTATTATGAAAAACTGGACAAGGAATCAATTATATTTACCACTATTATTTCCGCCTGTTCCAATACCCTGTATTTATCCTATTCGGAAAATTCCACAGGGGATGAAAAGGACATACCTTCCATCTTTTTAGATGAGGTGCTCAATAGGGTTAGAGGAGATAGCATAGGGGAAAAGGTAAATGTAATAAGGGTTGATATGGATTATATTTTAAAGGATAAATTGGAGGAAATTACAAGCAAAAAAGAGCTATCCCAATACCTGTTGGCTAGATACTTCCAGGGAGCTTTTGAAGAAGACCTATTCCATATATATAACCATATAGACAGCAATACCTTTAAAGAGGTAAATGAGAGAATCATATCTGAAGTGGAAAGAAATAGGGAGGAATTTAATCAATATAGTGGCCTAATTGGAGATGAATATATAATTAAAGACCTCCAGCAAATTCATAGGAACAAGACCTATTCCATAAGCTATTTGGAATCCTATGGAAGATGTCCTTATCAATTTTTATTAAAGAATGTATTAAATGTGGAGGAGATGGAAAGGGCATTTGAGGATTTTACCCCTTTAGATAGGGGGACCATAAACCATGAAGTATTAAAGGATTATTATTATAATTTTAAAGGCCAAATAGAGGACCATATATTGGGAAAAAGAGCCTTTAATGTAGATGATACTTATGAATACATAGTGGAAAAGATAGAAAAATTGATGGAAGAGATGGAATTAAATACTGGATCTAAACTTTGGAAAATAAGGATTGAAAACAATGCCAATAGGATACTGGAGCTGATAAAGGGGGATTTAGATAGATTAAGTAGATTGAAGAAAAAGGTTGTTCCCCTAGATTTTGAAGTGCCTTTTGGCAGGGACAATCCCTTTATAATAGAGGTTGATGGTTTAAAAATCCCCTTTACAGGTGTAATAGACAGGATAGATAAATATATGGAGGAAGACAAATACATATTGATAGATTATAAGAACAGTGAATACAGTGTTAAAGATATTGACCATATGAGGTCAGGCCTATCCCTTCAACTGCCAGTATATATTCTGTCTCAAGGAGATAAGGAAGTAGTTGCTGGCATGTATGGGATAATTTCCAAGGGAGAATTTCAGCTTAAAATTGGAAATATAAAAGAGGCCCATCTAGTCAAAAAAAATCATAAGGGTGCTATAAGGGATGAAGAACTGGAAGAACTACTAGAGATTACCAAACTTACAATTAAATCATATATAGATTTAATCCATAGAGGAGATTTTTCAGTAAATCCTAAGGAATGTTCCCCATTTTGTATCTACAGGGATATCTGTAGATACAAAAAGACAGTGGAGGTGGAATAATGGCAAATACCAGGGAGCAAAATATGGCAATCACCACAATAGACAAAAATTTAGCGGTAAATGCAGGGGCAGGGACTGGAAAGACCAAGGTTCTTACAGAAAGATTCATATATATTTTACAAAAGGGAAACTTAGAAAAGGGAAAGGAAATAGAATCTATTGTGGCCATAACCTTTACAAACAAGGCCAGTCAAGAGATGAAGGAGAGGATCAGGGAGGAAATCAAGAAGAGGTTTCCCCTGGGAAGGGAATGGAGAAGGTATTATAAGGATATGGAGAAGGCAAACATATCCACAATCCATAGCTTCTGTGGAAATATATTGAGGGAAAATGCCCTAAAAGCAGGCATCGATCCCATGTTTAAGGTTTTGGATGAAAGGGAAGGGGAACTTTTACTAGAAGAGACCATACTAGCCTTACTATTGCAGGGGATTGAGGAAGATGAAAATATATACAATATGGTAAGATTATTCAATAGGGATGATTTAGATAAGATAGGTGAGGAAATAAAGAGCATTTATTATAAAATTAGGACGGTAGGTTATTCCTTTGAAGAGGTAAGGGATATGACCTTATCCTATATCCATAGTATTAAATTGGATCCAAACCTAATCCAATACATAAAGGATACTTTCATCTACCTAATTGATAATTCAAGAAAGGGTTCTAAAATTAAAAAACTCCAAGCTGATCCCATCTGGGAAAGCTTTTATAAGGGTACCTATTCAGATAAGGATCTGGTATCAATACTGGAATATTTAAGGGATAATATAGGGACCAATTCTAAGGAAAAGGAAAGGATAGAAGCTTTAAATGCCGCTATTAATAAGGCACTCCTTATAAAGGAAAGGGAGTATGAATGGCTGTATGAAACAGTCCTCAATCTACTCATATATATAGACAGGGAATATAGTCAAAAAAAAGATGAACTGGGAATGTTAGACTATGATGACCTCCAAATATTGGTATTAAAACTATTAGAAGACGAATCCATTAGAAGGGAATACCAGGATAGATATAAATACATAATGGTAGATGAATTTCAGGATACCAATGAAGTGCAGAAAAGGATATTTTATAGTTTGTGTAGTGCAAAGGAGAAGCTGGATAGGGGTAATCTTTTCATAGTTGGAGACCCAAAGCAATCCATATATGGATTTAGGGGAGCTGATCTGCAGGTCTTTTACGATGTAATGGAGGATATAGAGGAAATATCTGGGCAAAAAGCTATTACTCTGGATAAGAATTTTAGAACTGTTGATACGGTTTTAAACTTTATAAATTCCATATTTTCCAGCTTAATGGAAAAGAATTATACAAGCCTTAAGAATTTCCACACATCTAATAATGATATAGATGTGGAGATTTTGGAGAAGGAGGATTTAGAAATTCCTCCCAATGTAGATAGAAATGAATATTATACCTACTATGAAAGCAGACTGATAGCCAGCAGAATTAAAGAATTGGTGGAAGCAGGGACCTTCAAGTATGGTGATTTTGCTTTACTTTTTAGGGCTACTACCCTTGACTATGTGTATGAAGAGGCCTTAAAGGAATTTGGAATTCCCTATTACAATTTAGCAGGCAAGGGCTTTTACCAAAGTCAAGAGATAGTAGACCTAATGAATGGACTAAAGGCCATAAGCAATAGATATGACACCATATCCATATTAGGCTTTTTAAGGAGCCCTATGGTGGGCCTTTCCGATAGGACTATCTATTGGCTGTTAAGGCATAGGAAAAAGGATATGCTCAAAACTTTGTATGAGGATATCCCCTATATTGGGGAGGAAGAAAAAGTTAAGATTGAAAAAGCCAAAAAGATATTAAATGAATTGATAGAAAAAAAGGACCTATACGGAGTTCACCAACTGTTAAGGGAACTAATAGATAAAACCTATTATTTGGAAGCTTTACTCCTTCACCAAAATGGAAAACAAATGGTTTCCAATGTGTATAAATTTATAGAGCTGGCAGAGGATTTTCATAGAAACTATACTGGCTCCCTAGAGGATTTTATCGATTATATTACTAGGGAGAAGGCTACCCAAGAATCTCAGGCTAAAATCCAATCCGAGGATGCCGATGTAGTAAAATTGATGACCATCCATAAATCAAAGGGGTTGCAGTTTCCTGTGGTAGTAATACCTCAAATGGCAAGAGCTTTTAACTATCAACAGCCCTATGGATTGTTGGATAAGAATAGGGGGCTGGGACTAAAATACGATAAGGTATCCCCTTTCTATGATCAAATAAAGGAGGAGACTAAGGATAAGGAATATGAGGAAAATAAACGGATACTATATGTAGCCATGACCAGGGCTGAAAAGAGATTGATAATTGGAAACCAGGGAAGGGATAGTGGTTTTAAAAAGATGATCAAGGACCTATTGGATTTAGAACAGGTTAAAATAATCGAAGAAATAAGTGCTGAAAGAAATTACCATGAGCCTGTTAAAGTACTGGACCAGAAACTATTCAAAAGAAAGGCCCTTAATAGAGAAGCCTTTCCCTTGTTAATAGATATGGAGGGCTATAATCAAAAGATATTCCCCAGTTTTAGCGCAAGCCAGTTTATAGATTTTAAACAGTGTAGGAGAAGGTTTTTCATGAATTATTATGAAAGGGTATCCATTGATTTTCCTTTAAACAGGGAACTAGAAGGAAAAGAAGATACATCCTTAAAATTAGACCCTATAATTAAAGGAAATATGGTCCATAAATTTTGCCAATATTATAAGGAGGGAATGGAAAAGGAAAAACTCCTGAAACAAATAGTCAGCTCCTTTGGTATAGAATATGATAAAGAAATAGAAAGGGAATTAAGTCCATATATAGAAAACTATCTAAAATACCATAGGGAAGATTATGATCAAATCCATAAGGAAAAGGAATTTTACTTAAAAATTGAAGATGCTTATCTATATGGAATAATAGATAGAGTTAATATAAAAAATGGAGCAGCTGAGATACTGGATTTTAAGACTAACAGGGTCCATAATAAATATGAGCTATTAGAATATTATCAACCTCAATTGCAGCTTTATACATATGCTTTTAAAAAGATTACCAATATGAAAGTAAAAAGGGCAGCTATATTATTTTTAGAAACAGGCCACTTGGAAGAGATTGATATTAGTGAAAGGAGTTTACAAAAAATTTATGAGGAATTAGAGGAATTTGTCAATTTTGTAAATAAGAATAACTCTATCCATCAATATAGCAAGGGAGATAGTTGTAAAGGCAATTGTAAATATAGCATATTATGTAATCTTCATTAGGCGGACATTAAAGGAGGGGAATCATAGTGAAGGAATTAGAAATATTAAAACCAGGGCAAAGGCTTAGAAAAATAAGAAAGATGTTGGGATTAAGGCAGGAAGATATAGCGGGAAAAAATATGTCGAAAAATTATATATCCATGTTCGAAAATGGAAGAAGACGCATCAATATAATCAATGCCACTTATTTGGCAGATGTCCTAAATGATAAAGCCAGGGAAAAGGGAATAGAATTAAATATTACCGCCTCCTATTTTGTAAAGAGTGAAAAGGATATGGTTAAAGATTATTGTATGGACATGTTAGCTGAATTGACTCAAAAAGAAGGGATTTCCAAGGAAAAAACATATAAAAACCTATATCAAACCATATATTTATCCAAAAAATATGGCCTAATTAGTATATTGGCCAATTCATTAAAAACAAAAGGGGATTATCTGTACAGGGATGGATATTATAGATGTGCTATAATGCATTATTCTAAAAGCCTCATATATTTTTCTAAAGAAGAGGACAAATTAGGAATTAGTAACTGTTATATGGCCATAGGCAAAAGCTACTTTATGGATAAAAACTATGAAATGGCAATAGCTTATTTCAATCTGGCAAATCCAGGCAATAAAGATGATGATATATTGTATTATAAAGCCTTATCCTATTATAAATTAGGAAATTATGAAATGGCAGCCAGTATAATGGATAAAATTATATTTAAAGATGAAAGAGTATTGAAATTGGAAGATAGAATATATAGTATTAGTTAAATGGAGGGCTATAATTGTTACTAACAGGAATCTTGTTTTTATTGATAGGATTATTGATTATATTAAATCAAAAATATAGAATTGTAAAAATCCAGGGGGGAAGAACTATAGAGGAGAGGGAAAGAAAAGAAAAGGATAATTTGGATAAATATAAAATTCTTTTGGCTATCTTTTCAATTATTTTGGGAGTCTTTTGCATAATCAATTACATTATCTATTAAGGTGATTTTATGAGAGAACATAAGATAGTTCTAATTTTGGCCCTAGTTGTAGTTATTCTATTTAGTAGTAGATCCTATGCCAGTGGAGAAAAGACTATTTTAATCCTGCTAGATCAAATGGATTTTAAAGATATGGAAAAAATCCTGCAGGATTCTTTTGGAGTAGGTTTAATGAATTTAAAAACTAGAAGTCCCAGAGGGGATGAAAGCTTTTATTTTTCCATTGCAGCGGGGAGAAAGGTAGGAGTAAATTCGGGTTACTACAAAGGCCTTTATAAAAATCAGGATGGAAGCATAAGTGTAGTAGGCTATGAACTTATGTTTAAAAGCCTAATAAAGGGGAATAAGAGTATAGGGGAGAACATATTAGGGGAAAGGTTGAAAGATCAAGGTATTTCCTATATAGGAGAAAATTCCTCAGCCATTCTTGCAGCAGATACCAGGGGTAATATTCAATCAGGGGAGATAAAGATAGAATATGATAAGGATTGGTTAATAGACAAGACCAATCTATATCTATCAAAATCTAATATACTAGTCCTCTCCTATGAAATTGGGGAATCTGATAAAGGGCTAAATATACTTAAAGCTTATATTGAAGAGTTTAAAGATCACAATATAGTGATAATCCCCAAGCAGGTATCCAATAGTATGAAGTGGATAATAAACAATAATATAAGCCCAGTTGTTTTTATTAATGGCAGTGATAAAGGGACTCTCATAAGCCCATCTACCAAAAGGGAGGGCTTTATAACTATTGAAGATATTCATGCTGAAGTCCTTTCCATATATGGGGAAGAAGATAGTTCCCTTATTGGAAACAGTATTCAAATAGTGGAAAGGGAGGATAATATAAGCCACATTAAGGATTTATTTAAAAGGAACTTAAATTTAATGTGGATAACCTATTTTTTTCATGGGCTAGTTTACTTTACTCAATTGTTAACTGCCTATTTTATATACAAAAATAAAAGGGACAAAATTGGCCTAATAAATATAATAAACAATTTTATTATTATAAACATATTTATTTCCCTACTAATGGGAATCACCAGGCTCCATGGCAATATTATATTGTATCTATTAATAAACCTATTGATATCCTATATAACAACTATATATATGGTTAAAAGAGGATTAAATACTATCCAATTATTTCCACTAATGACCTATGGATTCATTGTAATTGGAATCCTTTTCAATCCAGAGATAATATATAATTCCTATATAGGTTTTAATAATCTATTCTATGGTGCCAGATATTATGGTTTTAATAATGGGATAATGGGGGTTATATTGGTTTCATCCATAATAGCTTATTACTTTATAGATAGATGGATTAAAAATGATTTAATAAGATATACAATGTGCTTATTTTTTGTGTCTACCAATCTAATTATTTTATCTGCAAACTTTGGGGCCAATACGGGAGGTTTTTTGACAGCCCTAGCCTTGTTCTTAATAATGGTGTATAGAAATATTATTAGCAGGGGTTGGAATATTAGGAAGATAATTTTACTAATATTGTTGGGCATATTAATATTTGTTTTTAATATGTATTTTGATTATCTTAGCCATGAAAAGAGCCATGCTATAAATTTTTTCATAAGGATCAATAATTTAGGATTCAGTGAATTTATAGATATGGTTAAGGTTAAAGGGAAGGAGCTTATTAAATTAACCCTACTGCCACCTTTTAGTATAGCTATTATATCTCAGCTATCATCTTTAAAGTTCCTCTTTAGGAAAATTGATGAGGATTTAAGGAAGGAATCCTATATAATACTTATTACTGGAATAATTGGATTCATCCTCAATGATACAGGCATGATAACTTTTATATATATGTGCCATTATCTAATTTCCCTATTAATATCTAGTATCATAAAAAATCCCTCTAGAATTTAGAGGGATTTAATAAGGAGGAGGTTCTGACTTGTTAAAAAAATTCATATCCTACTACAAACCCCATAAGAAGTTATTTTTCATAGATATGTTTTTTGCCTTTCTAATATCAGCTTTCGATCTAGTTTTCCCCATGATATCTAGGGAGATTATAAATGAAGTAATCCCACAGGGGAGAATGGATCTTTTATTTAGGTGGACCATGGTTTTGATAATACTATTTATATTTAGATATATTAGCAACTATATAGTTACCTACTGGGGCCATGTTTTGGGAGTCTATATAGAGCATGACATGAGAAAGGATCTTTTTGATCACTTACAGACCTTGCCCCTGAGCTATTACGATAATACCAAGACTGGCCATATAATGTCTAGGCTAGTAAATGATCTTAGGGATATTACAGAACTTGCTCACCATGGACCGGAAGACGTATTTATTTCCTTGGTAATGTTAATAGGTTCCTTTATCCTATTGATGAGGATAGAGTGGAGATTGACCTTAATAATTTTTGCCTTTATTCCATTAATCCTTGCTTTTACCATGAGCAAAAGGAAAAGGATGGAAAATGCTTTTATGAAGGTAAGGCAGAAGATTGCCAATATAAATGCCCAGCTGGAAAACAGCATAGCAGGTATAAGGGTGGCCAAATCCTTTACCAATGAGGATTATGAAATAGAAAAGTTTGATGAAGGCAATTATCAGTATAAAATGGCCAGGAAGGGCTCCTATAAGGCCATGGCAGAATTTGTTGCCGGAATCAATATTATGACCAATCTCCTTAATCTTTTAGTAATTAGTTTAGGAGGATATTTTGTGCACAGGCAATTTATAAATTTTGGTGACCTATTTTCCTACACCCTATATGTAAATTTCTTCATGCAACCTATAAGAAGGTTGGCAGATTTTATGCAGCAGTATCAGGATGGTATGACTGGATTTAAGAGATTTTTGGAGATAATGGACATCCAACCAGATATTGTAGATAAGGAAGATGCTATAGAATTAGAGGATGTAAAAGGAAATATTACCTTTAAAAATGTGTCCTTTAGTTACAAAAATGGGGAGGATAGGGTTCTAACCAATTTAAATTTAGAAATAGAAGCAGGAAAGACAGTAGCCATTGTAGGGCCTTCAGGGGCTGGGAAGACAACCCTCTGCCATCTAATCCCCAGGTTTTACGATATAAGTGAAGGACAGATACTAATAGATGGAAAGGATATTAGGGACATTAAAATAAAATCCCTTAGGAAAAATATTGGTCTAGTTCAGCAGGATGTATTCTTGTTTACAGGCACCATAGCCGATAACATATCCTATGGGGACCCGACTAAATCGGAAGAAGAAGTTATAGAGGCTGCCAAAAAAGCTCGTATCCACGATTTTATAATGACCTTACCCCATGGGTATGATACCTTCATTGGGGAAAAGGGTGTTAAACTGTCTGGTGGACAGAAACAAAGGATCTCTATAGCCAGATTATTTTTGAAGGATCCACCAATTCTAATTTTAGACGAGGCTACCTCAGCCTTGGATAATGAGACTGAAATAATGATTCAAAAATCTTTAGAGGAGTTAGCCAAGGGCAGAACCACCTTGGTAATTGCCCACAGATTGTCTACCATAAAGAATGCAGATGAAATATTGGTTCTAACCAATGAAGGAATCGAGGAAAGGGGAACCCACCAGGAATTGTTGGAAAAGGATGGGATATATGCAAGACTATATAATGCCCAGTTTAAAGGTTTAGTTTCATAACTTTTGTCACTTTTCAACCTCCCCTTGCATATTATATATTGAATAAGCATGGGGAGGTTTTGCAATGGATTATAACTACCCAGAACTATATTATAGAATTTATCCAAAGGTAATGGATACCATAAATAAGTATTTTAATAAAGGCAATAGGGGGCCTAATCTAACAGAAAAAGATATAGAAGAAATGATAGACCAAGTTTATGAGAAGATGGTAGCTGAATGCCCCGAAATAGATGAAGATCCTATAGAGAGAAGGGGCAGGCATAGGGTTACCCAGAGGCCCTTTTATGGTAGGAGAAGGTTGGCCAGGGATATCATAAGCATAATACTCATATCTGAACTACTCAGAAGGATAAATCCCTACATTTTTGGATAACAAGGAATAGGCTGTTTTCAGCCTATTATTTCCTTGTAACTTTTTTGTAACAATTTATTTAAATATTTGTAATGCAAAATCTCCTTATATATAGTATCCTATATATAGGGTAATGACAGCAAACGACGGCTACATATGGTAAAGGGGTGACATAATTGGACAAAGAAAAGCTGTTTATAAAGAAAAAGAAAAGATATCGTTTTATTGTGGTATTTATTGCAATATTTATTCTTTTATTTATTGGAACGTCATATAAGTATAATCAAAAGACAGCATCTGTAGTTGTGGCAGGTGATTTATCGGAAAGTATCCTATTGATGTCTGAAAAATCTGCCATAAATATAGCCTTACAACAAGAAAAAATGCTATTAGAAGCTAAAAAGGCAGAACTGGAAGAACTAGAGAGGCAAGAAAGGGAAAGGCAGGAGAAGGCTTTACAAGAAGAAAATAAAAATAAAAGAATTGCCTATCTAACCTTTGACGATGGACCATCACCTAATGTCACTCCCCAAATACTGGATAATTTAAAGGAATATGATATTAAGGCTACTTTTTTTGTATTGGGTAAGATGGCTGCAAGATATCCAGACCTTGTAAAGCGAATCCATGAAGAGGGACATGCTATTGGGAATCATACCTATAGTCATAATTATAATTATATTTACAGAAAGACTGCAAATTTTTTGAATGAATTGGAGGTTACTGAAAGGATTTTAAAGGATATCTTAGGAGAGGAATTTGAAACCAAAATTATTAGGTTTCCAGGAGGTTCCTTTGGTAAGGAGAGGGCACCCTTTAGGAAGGCAGTAGTAGATAAGGGATATGTATATTACGATTGGAATTCATTAAATGGGGATGCGGAAGGTCACAATCTTTCAACGGATTATCTGGTCAAAAGATTTAAAGAAACCTTTAAGTGGCAAAGACGTCTAATAGTTCTGATGCATGATACAGATGCAAAGCAAAGTACTGTAGATGCATTGAGAGATATAATTGAGTATTTACAAAAGAATGATTATGTATTCGATACCTTAAGTAATTGCTGTCCTGAGTAACAGCAATTACTTTTATAATGATATGGAAAGTTATTACTTATTTTTCATTTATTTAAAGTTAACTTATATAGGATAATAAAGACCTTATTATAATATATTATTATAATTTTTTTATTTTAATGGAGGGTAATTCAAATGGCAGATAATAAAATTCTTGTGGTAGAAGATGAGGAGCCTATTAGAAAATTTATTAAGATCAATTTAGAAAGGGAAGGCTTTATAGTCAGGGAAGGGGCAAGTGGTGAAGAAGGTTTAAGTATAGCTAGAAAGGAAAATATTGATGTAGTGGTACTGGATATAATGCTTCCTGGAATAGATGGATTTCAGGTTTGTAAAATACTTAGAGAGGAATTTCCCACTATTGGGATAATAATGCTTACCGCTAAATCTCAAGATATAGATAAGATAATGGGTCTTGAATATGGAACTGATGATTATATGGTAAAACCCTTTAATCCTATGGAGCTGGTTCTTAGGATAAAATCCTTACTTAGGAGAATGGAATTATCTAAGGATGATAAACAGGATATTATAGTAGATAAGCCCTTTAAGATAGACAAATATTCCAGAAGATTTTATAAAGGGGATGTGGATATTGAACTAACTCCCACCGAATATTCAATTATAAAACTTTTCATGGAAAATCCAGGCAAGGCCTTTAGTAGGGATGAAATAATGAATTTAGTATGGGGCTATGATTTTGTTGGGGATTCTAAAATAGTAGATGTTAATGTTAGAAGGCTCAGGGCAAAAATTGAGGATGATCCCAGTAAACCCTGCTATATTGAAACCGTATGGGGTGTGGGTTATAGGTGGAGAAGTAAAGAATTAGATTAGGAGGAAATCATGAAGACCAGTATAAAGAAAAGGTTGGTAGGGAATTTCATGCTGGTAATTGTAATTACAGTGACCATATTGGAAATATTTCTGATAAATGCAGTAAAACAGTATTATTACAAAAGTGTAGAGGAAATCCTCTCCAATCAGATAATGCTTTCTGCAGATTTCTATTCCAGGTATTTTTCTTCAAACAAATTGGAGGATCTAATTATAGATGATGTAGATGTCTTTTGGCGCCATACCCCTGCTCAGGTACAAATATTAGACCTAGAGGGAAAGATACTCATGGATTCCATTGGAGTATCCCACTCTATAGACAAAATAAATAGCCAGGATATATTAACAGCCCTAGAAGGGGGTATGGGGACCTGGATAGGTAATGTTGAATATGATACTTCACCTGTAATGGCGGTTTCATACCCCCTACTATATGAAGGGGAAATTATAGGGATACTCAGATTCATTTCTTCCTTAAGGAGTACCAATCAAGTAATAATGAATATAGCTAAAATACTGCTGCTAGTAGGTTTTTTAGTGGTACTAATATCTGGAATTGTTAGTTTGTTTTTGGCAGAAACCATAATAAGGCCTTTGCAGGAAGTAACAAAGGTAGCGGAAAAAATGGCAGATGGCCAACTAAAAGTCAGGTCCCGAAAGCGGTTTGACGATGAAATAGGTAAACTTTCTGATACATTGAATTTTATGGCTGAGGAATTAATAAAGAAAGAACAGCTTAAAAATGATTTTATATCCTCCATATCCCATGAGCTTAGAACCCCCCTTACTTCCATTAAGGGTTGGGCTATTACTTTAAAATCAGAGGAATTTGCTAACAATGATCTATTAAGGGATGGGTTAGATATAATAGAAAAGGAAAGTGACAGGTTGGCCAATATGGTGGAAGAGCTGTTGGATTTTTCCAGATTTGTGTCAGGCAGAATCACATTAGATAAGGAAGAGGTAGATGTAGGAAATTATATAGAACAAATAGGAAAACAGCTTCAACCAAGGGCTAAGGACAGAAACATCCACTTCACCTTTTCCTATGCTCCAGACCTACCTTTAATTATTGCTGATGGAAACAGGATAAAACAGATATTAATAAATCTACTAGATAATGCCTTCAAATTTACCCCTGATGGGGGCAAGGTAGGTCTTATGGCCAGTAGGGAAGGAGACAATATATTGATAGAAGTGTGGGATACTGGCTGTGGAATATCTGAAGAGGATCTTCCCTATATAAAGGAGAAGTTTTATAAGGGTAAGAATAGCAGGTCTAATAGCGGTTTAGGCCTTTCCATATCCGATGAAATAGTAAAACTTCATGGCGGTACTATGGAAATAGAGAGTAAATTAAAGGAAGGAACAAAGGTAATTGTATCCCTTCCAATAAAGAAGGAGTAGCAGTATGAAGAAGACCATATTGATAATGCTTATAATATCCATTTTATTGTTAACAGCCTGTGATATGCAGGTAGGAATAACTGACAATATAACAGCACCCGATAATAATAGATTGCCCCTAAGTGGACAGTGGGTCATAAGTGATTACAAAATGGGTACTGTCAGTATGCTAGATGAGGAAGGGACTAAGGCTTACTTGGGAACAGAAGTCCTATTTCATAAGGACTTGGTAGCTGTAGGAGAGGTTTATACTTTAGACCCCTCCTATAGGATCAAACATGTAAATATGGAGGATTATTTAATATATCAATATAAGGTAAATCCTGAGTTTTTAGATTTAGAGAATGATGAAATTCAAGTTATTTCCATTGTTGGAAAAGAACAGTTCTTTTATGAATTTATGAAGATATCAGAGGATATTGTTATTGTCAATATAGATGGGGTCTTTTTCTATTTGAGCAAGGTCTCTGATAATATAGAAGAAGAAAGGGTAGCCTCCTACTACTTTGAAGAAGGGGCCATATCTAAAGCGGTAGATATGGCTGATGAAGATATTTTAAGAACTGGTATATTGCTGGGCCTAAAATCCTTAGACCTAGAAAATAAGGATGATTTGGAAAAATGGAGCTATAGGACCATATTCATTAGAAGCCATAATGGGCATATAGTTTCAATCCAGCAAATGGAAAATATACTAATACCTAGAAGGACGGGGTTTTGGAAGATAGAGGTAGTAAGGGAGGAAACAGGAGGAAAAATAAATGATAAAATTATGGCATATCCAGTAAGCAAAACAATAGATGTGTCAAATATAGAAATAGTAAGAATGGATAAGGTAAAAGAGGAAAGTAGTATAAAAAATATATTATATGTAGGCAACGATTATATATCTATTGAAAATATCCAATACAGAAGTAGGGGAGAAAGATTCCTGGAATTTTATCCTATAGAGAGCATAGATAAGGGAATACCTATGAAGATATCAGACATAGCTGGACAAATAGGCAAGGAAGCCTTTGAGGAGGGTTTCAATAAAGAAATACTACTCCAAAATGAAGAATATAAGAAAAGTTTAATAGATTTAAGGCCCAATGAAGAAAGTTTTGGATTATATAGAAGAAATGGCCACTGGGTATTTGAAGGCCGGATCCATTCCATTGAAAATGGAGTATATGAGTATAAGAATTTTAATATAAAGGCCATTCCTCCCAAGGAAATTGTTCAATATGACGAGATGCCTATACCCTGGAATGTAATAAAGACCAAGGTACCAGATGCATTAGATGCCTTTATATCCCCCAATGAGGATATAGTAATTGTGGTTACCCACAATAGCCTTTTGATATATTTGATATACAATGGTCAAATGGGAGATATTCCAGTGGAAAGGATTGAACTGAAAACTGGAGAAAAAGTAATAATGGCAGAGTGGACTGTAGGTAGATACCCTCAAATATGGGAAGAAGAATTTACAAAATAAAAAAGAAAGCTTCTATATTTTATATGGAAGCTTTTTTTATTCTTTTATATACCAAATCCTCTTATTGGAGGTAGATATGGCCATTGCACCTGCATTCAAACTTTCCACCATATCCTCCTCGTCTATTATTAATCCTCCAGCGATTATGGGGATTCTGGTCCTATAATATATTTTTCTTATTATCTTAGGCATAATTCCAGGTAAGATTTCTATTGCATGGGGCCTAACCTTTTGGATTGATTCAATTCCTTTTTCCAAAGCAACCAAATCAGGAATAAATAGCCTTTGGATGGTAAAGGCCCCTAAATCCTTACCAAGCTTTATTAGATTGCTCTTACTGGTAATAATTCCATCGGGATATATTTTTCTTACGATATACTCCAGCCCCCAGGTATCCCTGGAGAAGCCATCTATTAAATCTATATGTATATATAGGTCCTTATTTTTTGACTTCACCCTATGGTGGATTTCCTTTAAATTAAATATATTGCCGGTAAGCAAAAATATATTCTCACAAGGGGAATCTAGGGCGTCATCCAACTGATCCAAGTCATAGATAGCAGCAATTATGGGATTTTTATTTACCTTATCAAAGAAACTATACAATAAACCACCCCAAATCACTATATAATCAATACTAATGTAATTAAAAATATTGTGTGATATAATAATTTTATCATATTAGCAAAAAAGGGTAAAGATAGATGCAAAATTTACCTATATTTACAACCAAATACACAAAGTGGTATTATAAGGATATGGGGGATGATTGTATGGACAAAATAAGTAAATTTTTTGGTACCTATTCTAAAGGGGATGGATATCAACATTTTTTTTGCCCAGGCAGGGTTAATCTGATAGGGGGACATATAGATTATAATGGGGGAAGGGTCTTTCCCTGTGCTTTAGAATTTGGAATATATGGGGCTGGCAAATTAATAGGAGAAGAAAAGCTTATTCTAAGAAGTATAAATATGAATTCTGACATCCAGGTAGACCTAGATGATTTGGAATATAATGCTAACCATGGTTGGGCCAATTATCCTAAGGGGATAGCCAAGGAATTTATGGATAGGGGATATCAGCTAAAGGGAATGGAGATTGTTTACTATGGAAATATACCTGTAGGAGCTGGATTATCTTCATCGGCAGCCATTGAAATCCTTACCTGTATCATAATAGATAGCCTATGTAATTTGGGCCTGGACAAATTGGAATGGGTAAAATTAAGTCAGAAGGTTGAAAATCAATACATAGGCGTAAACTGCGGCATAATGGATCAATTTGCAGTTTGCATGGGAAAGAAGGACCACGCTATATTATTGGATTGTGATACCTTAGAGTATAAATATTCTCAGCTTAAGATGGACAAGCATAGCTTGGTAATAATCAATAGCAATAAGAAGAGGGAGTTAGCTAGCTCAAAATATAATGAAAGAAGGACAGAATGCCAAGAAGGCCTTAATATTATTCAAAAGTACAAGGACATAAATAATCTTTGTGAGTTAAACATATTAGAGTTAGAAAAATATATTGATAGGATAGAAAAGGAAAATGTTAGAAAAAGGGTAATCCATGCGGTTACTGAAAATGAAAGGGTTATTAATTCTATAAAGGCTTTAGAAAAGGGGGATCTATATCTATTTGGGAAATTGATGAATGAATCCCATGACTCTTTAAGGGATTATTATGAAGTAACGGGATATGAACTAGACACCCTTGTGGAGGAAGCTAGAAAATGTGAAGGGGTTTTAGGTTCCAGGATGACTGGAGGGGGATTTGGAGGTTGTACCATAACCTTAATAGAAAGGGATAAAATACAGGATTTTGAAAAAAGAGTTAAGGAAAAATATAGGGAAAAGACGGGATTAAATGCTGATTTCTATTATTCCACAATAGGAGATGGAGTTAAAATATTATAAGGGGAGTATAAAGATGAAAGATAAGGTATTATCAGCAATTCATTCAATTATAGAAGAGGGTAAGGAGAAGGGTTTATTAGGGGAATTAGACGATATAGTGGCAAAAAATTCCCTATTTAATATATTCCAGATAGAAGACAATGAAGGGGAGGGGTATAAAAAATATGATGGGATGGAGGCCTTAGAAGTACTCTATCAATATGATGATTTAGATCTACCCTTTGAAAAATTTGTAAGCAGGATAATGGGAGAAATTACTCCCAGGAACTCTGAAATAATAGATAAATTTTATTATTATTTAAAACGAGGGGAAAGTCAAAAGGCCATAGACTGGTATTACAAGCTATGCCAGGATACCAGATATATTAGGATGGATAGGGTAAATATGAACAGAAAATGGAAGTACTCTTCAAAGTATGGAGATATTGAAATAACTATAAATCTATCTAAACCAGAGAAGGATCCTAGGGATATTGGAAAAGCCAGAAATGGCCAATCTAATACCTATCCCAAGTGTGTACTATGTAAAGAAAACATAGGTTATAAGGGGAGGCCTGGCCATCCTGAAAGGAGTAATCACAGGATAATACCCATAAAGCTAAATAATGAAAAATGGTATTTGCAATTTTCCCCCTATGTTTATTACAATCAACATCTAATAGTCCTATCCCATGACCATGTCCCTATGCTAATAGATCATAGAACCATAATAAGGCTATTAGACTTTATAGATATGTTCCCAGACTTATTTTTAGGCTCTAATGCGGGACTTCCTATAGTTGGTGGTTCCATATTAGACCACAACCATTTCCAGGGTGGAAATCATGTGTTTCCCATAGAAAGGGCTAATATATTTGAAAGGATAGATAAAGGTAAATACCAAATAGATATACTAGATTGGCCAGTAAGCACCATAAGGATTACTTCTAAGGATAGGGAGGTATTAACTAAAAAGGCAGCTAAAATAATGGATGCTTGGGACTACTATGAAAATAGGGAATTAGAAATACTGCCCTTTACAAAGGAGGAGAAACATAATACAACTACTCTGATTGCAAGGAAAGAGGAGGATAAATATCACCTGTATATATCCTTAAGGAACAATAGGTGTAATGAGGAATATCCTTACGGAATATTCCATGCCCGGGAAGAACACCACCATATAAAAAAGGAAAATATAGGCCTTATTGAAGTGATGGGCCTGGCTATTTTACCAGGCAGGCTTCATAGGGAATTGGAATATATTAAGAATATATTACTATATAATAAGGATATGGAAGAAGAGGGTCCCCATAAAAATTGGGTTTATCAACTAAAGGAAGAATACCAGGGGAAAATAAGTTCACAAAATATAGATTCTATAATTAAAGAAGAGGTGGGGAAGGTATTTGTAAATATTTTAGAGGATTGTGGTGTGTTTAAAAGAGCTGATTATGATAAATTTAAGGAATTTGTATATTCCTGTATAGAGTAAAATGGGGGTAATAGGATGGCTATACTTGTAACTGGTGGAGCAGGCTATATTGGCTCCCATGTGGTAAAGGAATTACTTGACAATGGAGAAGAAGTACTGGTACTAGATAATCTTGAGACTGGTCACAAAGAGGCAGTTTTAGGTGGCAAGCTATTTATAGGTGATTTGAGGGATGAAAAATTTTTGACTGACCTATTTAGAAAGAATGATATAGAGGGAGTAATCCACTTTGCAGCCAGCTCATTAGTTGGGGAAAGCATGAAAAACCCCTATAAATATTATGAAAACAATGTATATGGAACCCTATGCCTTTTAAAGCAGATGGTGGCCCATAGGGTCCATAAGATTGTATTTTCTTCAACGGCTGCAACCTATGGGGATCCGGTAGAGATTCCAATAAAAGAAGATCATCCCACCAATCCTACCAATACCTATGGGGAGACTAAACTTGCCATGGAGAATATGTTTAAATGGTTTAGCAGAATCCACCATATAGACTATATTTCCCTTAGATATTTTAATGCAGCTGGAGCAGACCAAAGTGGAAGGATAGGAGAATGGCATGAACCAGAAACCCATCTAATACCCAATA
This sequence comes from Tissierellia bacterium, assembly GCA_012728725.1. GTDB lineage: Bacteria > Bacillota > Clostridia > Tissierellales > Tepidimicrobiaceae > JAAYEM01. Next base: position 83,361 of record JAAYEM010000012.1, read on the forward strand.
TATTAAGGGCTGCCCTCAATAAGGATACTGTAAAAATATTTGGAGATGATTATCCTACTAGGGATGGAACCTGTATAAGGGATTATATCCATGTAACAGATTTAGCTGAGGCCCATATACTGGCCTTCGATTATTTGAGAAGGGGGAAGGGAAGCAATATATTTAATTTAGGAAGTCAAAATGGTTTTACTGTAAAAGAAGTAATTGAAACTGCCCAATTGGTTTTAGGAAAGGAGATAAAGGCGGAAGTAGCTCCAAGGAGGGAAGGGGATCCGGCAGTATTAATTGCATCATCTGAAAGGATTAAAGAGGAGTTGGGCTGGCAGCCCAAATACAGCCATATGGAAACCATAATAGATACTGCCTGGAATTTTATTAAAAAGCATCCTAATGGGTATAGTTAGATTCTATCAACTTTTCATTGGGAAGGTGGTAGTGAATGAATTTATCAAAAAGACTATTTGGCAAATATAAGGGCTCAGATGTATATGAATATACTTTAGACAATGGTAACCATTTAAATATTAAGATATTAAATCTAGGTGGTATAATCAGAGAAATCAATTATAAGGGCAAGAATAGGGTTCTAGGCCTTGACAATGTAGAGGGATATGTAAATAGTGATGCATACTTTGGTGCTTTAGTGGGCAGAGTGGCTGGAAGGATATCTAAGGGTATAATAGAAATTGATAATACTATATATAAACTGGACCAAAATGAAGGCTCCACCTGCCTCCATGGAGGTAGCCAAGGTTTTTCCTTTAAACTTTGGGAATTGGAAGGGGAAGAAGTTACTGATAATAGGGTAAGTATAACATTAAAATATATAAGCCCAGATATGGAAGGGGGCTTTCCTGGAGAGGTAACTGTTTATGCAAAATATACAGTGGACAAGGAGAATTCCTTAACAATAGAGTATTTTGCCACTACTACTAAGGCAACCCCCATCACCCTTACCAACCATAGCTATTTTAATTTAAACCATGATCTAAAAGAGGGGATATTAGACCATATACTAACAATAGATGGAGATTATTATATCAGGCTTGATGAAAAAAATATTCCAATAGAAATAGCAGGAGTTGAAGGGACCCCTTTTGATTTCAGACATGGTAAGAAGATAGGAACAGATATGGATTTGACCCATGAAGATTTATTACATACCAAGGGTTATGATCATCCTATAATATTAAACAAGAATAAGGGAGGCCAGATAAGATTATATTCAGAAAGCTCAGGCATAAGCTTAAGCATAGAAACAACAGAGCCAGTAGTTGTGCTTTACTGTGGAAATGGACTAGATGATAGTACCATATTATCAGGGGGAGAGAGAACCTTTAAGTATCAGGGAGTATGCTTAGAAACCCAATGGTACCCTGATGCATTAAACCAGCCTTTTTTACCCAATAATATTTTAAAAGCTGATGAAAGGTATTATAGTAAAACCATTTATAAATGGAATCAAAATAAGGCTTAAATAAAACAAATTAAAGGAGGGGTATTATGAGTAAGGATATTGGAAGAATTTTTATGGAGAAAACAAAACATAAATATCTAGGGGAATCAGATCAAATGAAGAATTTGCCTCAGCCTCCATTAGAACTAGAATACAATCCCAATCAAGAACTAATAGATCTGCCATCAATAGACAGTATTAAGGTTAAGGATATGGGATTAAGGGAGGCTATTGCATCTAGAAAATCTCTGAGAAAATATTCCAGTACTCCCCTAACCCTAGAAGAGTTAGCCTATCTTTTATGGTGTACCCAAGGGGTGAAAAAAGTAACTTCCAGGCCTGCTACTATAAGGACTGTACCTTCTGCAGGGGCAAGACATGCTTTTGAAACCTATCTTTTAATAAATAATGTAGAGGGACTAAAACCAGGCTTGTATCGTTACATAGCCCTTCAGCACAAATTAATAGAGATTAATCTAGACCCTGAAATATCTAATAAAATAACTAAAGGTGCTTGTGATCAAAAATTTATTAACAATTCTGCAGTAACCTTTATTTGGACTGCAGTAGCCTATAGGATGAAGTGGAGATATGGAGAAAGGGGCTACAGGTATTTGCACCTGGATGCAGGTCATGTTTGCCAAAATCTGTATTTGGCTGGAGAATCAATAGAATGTGGGGTTTGTGCCATTGCAGCCTTTAATGATGATGAGATAAATGCTCTATTAGGTTTAGACGGAGTAGAGCAATTTGTAATATATATGGCCACTGTTGGGAAAAAATAAAGACCAGCTCCACTTTTAAGGATGTATATTTTCCATCCAATATAAGAAACTATTATATAATGGTCCATTATAGGTAACTTAAAAGTGGAGGTTGATGATGGATAAGGATAAGATTTCCCTTTTCATGGCCAATTTAGCCATGTTATTAGCCTTAGAATCATATAATCCTAAAAAGGTGGATATAAATCAGGATATAAAAGAGGACTGCATTGAAATAAAAATAGAACAAGAGGATAATAAGGAAAAGGAAATAGACATGCCAGAGGTGTCAGGTACTGTAAGCAATTTACCCTGGGAAGAAGATGAAGATTTTTTGAAAGCCAAAGAAGAAAACAATACCCCTGTATTGATGGCTGCCTTTTGTGCAGTACTAATAGATCCACTACCGGGAGAATCCTATAATGTGAAATTGGCTGCCAAATCCCTTGCAGGAACAGTAGTGGGACCCCAGGAGATATTTTCCCAGAACACTACCCTTGGCCCCTATACCCAATCTAGGGGATATAGGTTAGGAGCTTCCTTTGCTGGCCCCAATATTGTACAAACTGAAGGTGGGGGAGTTTGCAAAATAGCCACAACCCTATATAATTTAGCTGTGTTATGTGATTTGGAAATTATAGAAAGATACAATCATTCCATGCCAGTAAATTATGTACCCTATGGCCAAGATGCTACAGTAGCCTATGGTTATAAGGATTTTAGGTTTAAAAATAATAAGGACTTTCCCATCCTTATTTGGACACAGGTAATAGGCCATAGGCTGTATATGGGATTTTATGGGCAGGAAAAGGCCCCACTGGTAGAATGGCATCACAATATTACCAATAGGGTAGAAGCTCCAACCCATATTAGAATAAACCCAGATTTAAAGGAGGGGGAGGAAAGGATACTCATCAAGGGAATAGATGGGGCTAGGGTAGAATCATTGGTTACCATAAAATATGAAGACGGAACCATTAAGACTAAAAATCTAGGAGTTAGCCAGTATTTGCCCCTGCCCCATGTAATAGAGAAGGGGCCCTAGAGGGCAAGTAAAATAATCCCCTTTGGATTATAAAATCCTAGGAGATTATTTTTTTTATAGGTTTACAATTGTGGTATCCAAATCAAAATTGTATCTTTTTAGGGCGGTTTCAACTATTTTGAAAACCAAACCTTCATAGCCTAGCTCCATAGCTTCTGCCATCCTATACAGGGAGGATTTCCCTTTCATAAGTCCAGGTAGGGAATTGATTTCTAGCACATAAGGTATTCCGTCCTTTAATCTTATATCCACTCTTGCATAATCCCTTAAGGATAAGGCTTTATAAGCCTTTACAGCAGTTTCCTCCATCAATTTTCTTTCCTCTACCGTTAAAGGAGCGGGAATATGATAAAGGGTTTTGTCCTTATGGTAGGCTTTTATTTCAAAACTATAGAACTTTAACAGATTGTCAGGTATAAGAGATAGGTCAACCTCTTGTATGGGCAGCACCTCTATATCATGGCCATTACCTATTATTCCTACTGAAAACTCCCTACCCTCTATATATTCATTTAATATAATAGGTGGATTGTATATTTTTAATTCTTCATCTACTTTTTTTACTAAGCTATCCATATCAAAAACTAGGCTATCTTGATGTATGCCCCTACTGGAACCCTCATCGTTAGGCTTTACCAGAATAGGGAACTTAATATCTAAACCATATAATTCATCAGTGCTAAAAACAGGTATAAAATTTGGCGTTGGAATATTTTCAGCCCTAAAAATTTGAGATGAGTAAAGTTTATTTATGGCAAGGGTATGTCCCAAAATTGAAGAGCCAGTATATGGGATGTTTGCAAATTCTAAAAGAGCGGGAAGTTGTGCTAACTTGCTATCCCCCTTGATGCCATTACATAGGTTGAAGACTAGATCCACATTTTCAGCCTTTAATTGATTTATAATATTCTCGTCGGCTATAAGTGAAATGCAATCATACTTTGTGGAGAGGATTTTTTTTAATTCTTCTACAGTTTTTCTTTTCTGCTCATCTTCTTTGAATCCTTCTTCCGACGGTATTAGATCGATTCTAGATTTGTCTGTTACAATAGCAATTTTCAATAAACATTCCCCCTTCCCAAAATTGTATAGATATGTAGATAAGTAAGAAACAGCCAATATGAGGATACACTATATTTATGCTTTAGTCAAGGTTAATATTTAAAAGGTTTAGCTTTTCATTTCTAGTCAACTTCTTTATTTCCCACTCCCTTTTTTGGGCAGAAACCTTATCCTGGTGGCTTTCTAAATAAACTAATTGGACAGGCAGCCTTCCCCTTGTATATTTAGAAGCTTTTCCTGCATTATGGGCTTTAAGTCTCTTTTCTATATCTACTGTCCAGCCTGTATACAAGGTATTATCAGCACATTTTAATATATATACATAGCACATACCATCACCACTATCCTAACTATTTGACAATTTCCTTTAAAACCTTCATTATACAGTCATAGGAATAGCCCTTCCTCTGTAGAAAGCCTCCTAATTTCCTATATATTGCATCCCTATTATCCTTTTTGTAGGAGGAGATCTTTTTCCTTGCCAGTTCTAAAGCCCTCTCATATTCCATATCATCTTCATTTTAGACCTTATCTATAATCTCTTTAGAAATTCCCTTTTTATATAGCTCGTACCTTATTCTTTGAGGACCGTACTTATTCATATTTATCTTATCCCTCATAAAGGCCTTGGCAAATTCCCGATCATTTACGTATCCATAGCCCTCCAAGTAGTCGAGGCAATTTTGGATTATCCAATCTTCGAAGCCTTTTTCCTTCAATTTATCCACTATTTCCTTTTTTGAGCGGGACCTATAACTTAAATAACTTAAAGCGTAGTTATTTGCCCTTAATTGTTCTTCCTCCATCAATATTTTATTGATAAAGTCCTCCTGGATTTCCATATTTTCCTTTAAATTATATTTATATTTGATTTCTGTACTTATACTAAATGCAAATTTTCCATCCAGATATATATTAACCCTTTCCTTGTTTTTTTGAGTTTCTATCTTAGTAATGATCATATTATCACCTAATCCATAATCTTTTTAATATATCCCACAGTTCTCTCTAAAATATTGATGGTAGCCCTGTCCTTCATTTTGGTATCGAAGGAATGTCCACCTTTTCTGTGAACAAGAAAAAGATACTTTACATTAAGCTCTTTTAATTTACCAACAAAATCTACCGATGACTTAAAGGGCACCACGGTATCCATTTTCCCATGGGCAATGAGGCAGGGTACCATATGCTTAGAAATCCAGTTGATAGGGGAATAATAATTATATATTTCCCTCTTTTCCACAGGGGTCCCTTTCAGGGTGGTCTTGGCTGCAAATTTGGCAAATATGGACTTATTATCGGTGATGAAAATATGGTTTAAATCGGTGGGAGGATAATAGGCCACAACCCCTTTTATACCTTCCATAAAATTTTTATTTTGTTTATTGGTATGATAAGCTGCATACAATAAGGAAAGATGGCCTCCTGCTGACAAACCCATCAATACTATATTCTCCCTATCTATTGATAGTTTGTCATGATTCCTTTTAACAAAATTCAAAGCATCTGTATAATCGGACAGTATATCCTCCATGCTATTCTTGTATCCATACCTGTAGTCGATGCTCACAACTGCAAAACCCTTAGAGGCCAAATATTTACACCAGGAAACATTATTAGGCTGATTTCTAAGTCCTGAAATCCAACCACCACCATGGCAAAAAAAGACTAAGGGATACTTAGTTTCAGATTTGGATGGAGTCCACAGGTCCAATTTAAGCTCCCTAGCCATAGTCTTTTTGTATACAAAGGTTTCCTTATTAAATTTACCTTCCACATCTATAGGTACCTTAGATCTTAAGGTTTTCCAGATATAGATGATAAGGGATATAATGAAATAGTAGATCCCAAGGCTTAAATCTTCCAAGGCAATAAATATGAATATAAAAAATAGATATATTTTATTTACAAAAAAATAGGACCTTTTTAGCTTTTCTTTTAGCCTATCCATATTAACCTTCCCATTACTTATTTAAAGGATTTTCTATTGTCTCTCGGGTAAGGAGGGCCTTTTTTGCTACCTTGCTATTTATGTTAAGCTTATATAGGATATATTTTGCTATAAAGTAACTAAAGGGCAGCCAGTTAACATGGCTAATGGGCAGCACCTTCCTATTGGCACCCTGCATCTCATGGTACAAAACTTTACGGGATTGTATTGGCAGGGTGGAATCAAAATATGCATCTATAAAGGTGACCTTTTCCATATCCAGTAGATGAGCATAGGAAATAGGGTCTATTTTAAATAGGGGGTGAATTTCCCTATTGGAGACTATCTCTTCAAAGGACATATTTTTTACCCTGGGGAAATTTTCATCGTATATTCTATATAACTTTTCCCTATTATCCAAATCATATTCAGCCTTAAAGCCCCTATCAAACATTCTTCTAACAAATTGGGTGGCTGGAGACTGGTGTAGTATCTGTGGTAAATGTCCACCAGTTGTCATAAACAATAGATGATTTATCCTTTTATCTATGGCCCCAACTATTGAAGCTATCATACCTCCCAAACAGTATCCAAGAATAATATTGTTTTTCTTCCACAAATCTAATTGCTCCAGAAGATCTATAGTGGTTAAAGTATCTATAACTCCATGTTCCCAGAATTGGTACATGGTTTTTATATCGGGGTATAGGTAGCTTCTTCCGCTTACAGACCCATCTTCCACCCGGGTATAATTACCAGGAAGGATCAATATACTAGTATTTACTCCTGCATTGGCCAGGTGAGGGCCAATCCATAGGAGGAACTTAATATTCCTGCTGCCTAAACCATGAAGGATTAGGGTGGAAGCCCTAGTCTCCTTTTTTGGTTCAAATAAATACAATTCCACATTTTCGGTACCTGGTGCTAAATTTTTATATAAGCTTTTATACCTGATATAGGAACATCTGTAATTTTTGCCTTTAAATATATATCCAGAATTATAGGCTATATCTTTTCTTTCATACTTAAAATCGATTATCATTCCTTTTCCTTTCCATATAAAATAATATTTTTTTATACTAGCTCTATATTATATCACAATATGTATAAATTATTTACATTTTTTGTATTCTTTAATTATATTTTATCTATCCTTTCTTAGTATTACAAAAACCAATAGAATGGTAATAATAGAAAAGCCATAAGAGCCAATATAGGGACCAATACCTTCCCTATCCTTCTGGTCACTAGCTTTATTGTAGGCAAAACTTCCTATACCCTTGTCCTTAGCACCTATATAGTCTAATTTTATCCCATTATCCTTTAATTCTACACTATAATTGCTCTCTAAAATCTTTCCCAAATCGGAATCGGCTATATAGACTCCAGATTTATAAATAATAGGCTCCTTGTCTAGAAGGATTTCATTTTCTCCCAGCTTAGCCTTCCTACTTCCAATTTCAATATCTAATATATTTCCAATCTTAATCTTCCCATCCTTGCTATCCTCAACTATTATGTTTAAGGCATCAAATACCTCTTCTAGGGACAAATAGGTTTGTCCATCTATTTTGTAGGCATAAACCCAATTTTCTTCCTTCCCCTGATTTAATACCATACTATATTCAATTGGCAACTTATCAGGAATTTTATCTACAAAATAGGATCTGATGGGCTTTCCTGGGCTTACATTTTCCACAATACCCTCTTCATCCTTTACAATTACTCCATTTATTATTACATACTCCACCCCAACAGAAGGCAGGGCTGGATCCTTTACAGTGGCCTTATCTATGATGGTGTTTGGATTAAATATGGTAATATCTGCATCGGCACCTATTTCAATCCTTCCCTTGTATTTCATAGCCGGGGCTACAGATTCCATCCTTTTGGCAGGCAAATAGGATACCTTTTTAATGGCATCCATAATGGATAGGACCTGTTTTTCCCTAACATATCTGCCAAACAATCTGCTGTAGGTGCCAGCCCCCCTTGGATGATTATTAAGGGAGGGTTCTATTATGGTATCGCTTCCAATCATTATATGTGGGTCCTGTAAAGCTAATATCAATTCCTCTTCAGGCAGGGAACCATGGGCTGCTACCAATATCCGTTGGGTTCTGTATTTTTCAAAGGTATCTTCACTTATCCTAATATCCGTACCCCCTATTTGTAGATCCTCATAGGTAATATTGTACCTTTCCTGCCAGCCTGGCCTAAATCGGGCAGAATTTATGTAGGTAGCCCAAAAATCATAGGGGTAGACACAGGCGGTAATATCCAATCCCTCTTCTCTAGCTTCATTGATCATATTTAGAGCCTCCTCCATATGGAAGGTGCCACCTGTAGAGTTGATATGCATTATGTGGATTATGGCACCAGTTTTTTTGCCATAATCTATTACTTCTTTTACCCCTTCCAGGCCCCTATCCTTATCGGAATATCTTAGATGGTAGAAGGTGGGAATATTGTACTCCTTAGCCAATTGGAGCAGTGGAACTACCTCATGCTTTATACCTGGTACATATTCAAAGCTAAAGGATATTCCTAAGGCTCCAGCCTCAATGTTCTTTCTTACACTTTCAACCAGTTTTTCTATATCCTTAGGGTCGCTCATCTCTGCATCTACACCATAGCCTACAATTGGCCAGCGCATCCTAGTAATAAAGGATGATGCACCAAAATTAGTTAGGACCCCTGCTTTTTCCCATCCCCTATACCACTTCTCTGCATCTTCAGTACCTCCATGCATGGCCAAATTGGTGGTTACACCGTCTAATACCTTTAACCTAATGCCAACGGAGTTAGGGTCATAGGAGATAAGGTCTATAAAGCCTGGGGAGACTATTAGGCCTGTGGCATCTATTTCTTCCTTCCCAGAAATATTTTCCTTGGTTATTCTAACAATCTTCTCAGCCCTTATTCCTATATTATATCCTGATAATTGGTGGTCTGTAGAGGGATTATATATGGTGCCATTCTTAATTACAATATCGTATTGGTGGCTTTCTGCTATAGATGGAATAGGAAGTGGATACAAGATAAGTATGATGATCAATAAAAGGAACAAGGACTGTCCAGATAAAAATATCCTTTTCATCTCTTCACATCCCCGTATTTAATATCCCTCAAGTTAATATTATCACAATATATGTATTTATTCTATCTACATGAAACCATTATAATATTAATATCAAATAAATTCTATTAATAATTTGATAGAAATTTATGATTATTTAATAAACTTGACGGCCTTGGACAATTCCTCATTAATGTAGTAGAATATACTAAGATTCTATAGTAAATTAGGAAGTCGAAATAATTTAAGGAGGTAGCAAAATACATTGTACTTATCTACATATTTATCAGCAAAGGATGTGAAAATGTCAGATGATCACTAGAGTAAAAAATTTTTTTCAAGGATTGGATAATAAGGGAGAAATGGCTTTAGATTTGGTGGAGCCAGGAGATGATTCTAATCTGTATGGAAGGGATGAGCGGGTAACTAAGGCACTTCCTGAAGGGATAAGTTCTAGGATGCTATACAATGATGTAATAAGGATTGCCTGGCCATCCTTTGTAGAGCTAACCTTGACCCAACTGGCATCCATGGTGGACTTGATGATGGTAGGTAGTCTAGGACCTTGGGCTATTACCGCTGTGGGATTGACTATGCAGCCCAAATTTTTAATGATGACAGCCTTTATTGCCATGAATGTAGGGGCAACAGCCTTAATAGCCAGGGCAAAAGGGCAGGATAAACCTGAAAGGGCAAATACGGTTTTAAATCAGGCCATGTTTTTAACCTTTGTACTATCCTTAACTGCATCTATAATAGGTTATGTATATTCAGAAGCTATGGTTAAATTTATGGGGGCAGCTGATGCTAAGACCTTAGAGGGTGGTACAGTTTATCTAAAAATACAGATGCTAGGTTTTGTACCCTTGGCATTGACCAGTACTGTAACTGCTGCCCTCCGGGGAATAGGGGATTCTAAAACGGCTATGAAATACAATCTTATGGCTAACCTGGTAAATGTGGTATTTAATTATCTATTGATATATGGTCATTTTGGATTTCCCAGGTTGGAAGTAGCTGGTGCATCTTTAGCTACAATTATAGGACAGTTTGTAGCCTTTGTACTGGCCATAAGGACTGTTACTAGAAAGGGGGACTACCTACATTTAAGCTATAAGGGTGGTTTTAGGCCCCAGAAGGAATATATATTTAGGATTTTCAACATAGGCATTCCAGCCATGATAGAGCAGCTGGTTATGAGGGCAGGAATAATAATCTATTCAAGAACTGTAGCATCTTTGGGAACTTTAGCCTTTGCTACCCACCAGGTATGTATGAATATTACAGCCCTATCCTTTATGAATGGACAGGCCTTTGCTGTTTCTGCCACATCATTAATGGGGCAGAGCTTAGGGAAAAAGAGGCCGGATATGGCCCAGGCCTATAGTAGAAGGACCAGGCGTTTGGGCATGTATGTTTCAATCTTTTTAGGGATTATATTCTTCATATTTGGTGAATTTATTATATCCCTATATACCGACGACATAGATGTTATTACTTATGGGACCCAGATATTAAAAATAGTAGCCCTGATCCAACCCTTCCAATCATCCCAGTTTATATTGGCTGGAGCATTAAGAGGGGCAGGGGATACAAGGACTACAGCCATAATAACCTTTTTAACCATATTATTGCTAAGGCCAGGCCTGGCTATATTTAGCATCAATATACTGGGATGGGGACTGATGGGAGCCTGGATAGCCTATGCTGCAGACCAACTAGTCCGTAGCCTATTAATATTGTTGCGATTCAATTAAGGAAAATGGAAGAGCATAAAGGTTTAGTTTGTAATATAGCTGAAGGATATAAAGGAAAGCCTTCAGCTATATTTTTTATTTTTAAATATATTAAAATCACACAAATTGGCAGGTATATAGGGGCTGATTAGGTGGAAAATATATATAGGTGATGCTAATGAAAGACAAAAGAAGAAAAGAAATTGATAAGAATTTTTTTAAAGCCATGAACTATGAAATAGCCGCCGAACACGGTATAGTCAACAATGAGGAAATGAAGGAGAATAAAAAGCTTAAAAGTTGGTCTAAAAAGGGCAATAAGGACAAATAAAGTGGGTCCCCAATAATACGGGGACCTGGAACTTATTCCTCTATTATTTTAAACTCCTTTAACATCTCATCAAACCTAACCCCATGGCCCTCTGCGGCTTCTAGGAAGTATCGCTGAGTAATTATGAAGCTTCCTTGATTTTCATTGGATATTACATAGAATTTAATAACTTTACTGTCCCATTGCTGGCCTGTTAAAGCCCTAATGGTAAAGCCTTCAAGGGGCTCTGTTACTCTTTCTGGCCCATGGACTATCTCATATTCCTCTTTTAATTGGGCTTCAATATCCTTTATTACTTCCTCAGGGTACTTATCTTTCACTTGTTTTATTTCCATGGATACTTCCGGGATATTATCTGGTTTATCCTTCATAACAATTTTGTCCCTGTCTTCACCTTCTATGAATTCATATCTTTCCTCGTCCACATATATAATATAATTGGACTCTTTAGGTTGGTGTAGGTGGACATCAGTTTTCTCTTTATTTCCTTCTATTTCTTGAACAATTTCTTTTTGTGGTGCAAATAGTTCTTTAATTTGGCTTACTATAGCATGGCCCACATTAGTTTGTAAGCTTACAAATAATATTGCCACTGCTGCTGCAGCCCCTATGAAGGGAATAAGGCCTCTATTTTTAGATTTCATTTTTTTACCCTCCTTTTTCCTATTAAAATTTAATTCCATATCGATTTTGTTCCAGACATCCCTTACATCTTCTCCTGTAATCTGGGTCCTGTTTTCTAATGCCTTTTTTATCTTGTCATCTAAATTATTCATCATACAACCTCCTTTAATTTTTGGACTCTAAAGCCTTTTTCAGTTTTTGCCTACCTTGAAAAAGTCTGGATTTGACTGTATTTATATTTAAATCCAAAGCCTGGGCAATTTCCTTTTCAGAAAAGCCATTTAAATATTTTAAAATAATAGGTATTCGGTAAATATCCTTTAAAGAGTCAAGGGCCTCATATATGTGGCTAAAATCTGGATTATCTTTTACAACTAATTGATTTTCTGATAGAGGGTCATGGGATAATTTTAATCTTGAATCCCTTTTTAAAATGCGCATACATTCATTTATCAAAATTCTATAAAACCAGGGCTCAAAGGGCTTTTCCGTATCAAAGCTTGAAATATTTAGATAAACCCGGATAAAAGCTTCTTGGGTAGCATCTTTAGCCAATTCTTTATTTTTGGTAATTGCTGTCGCCGTTCTGAGGGCTTTGTGGATATGCATATCGTACAATTTTTTGAAGCTTTCCTCATTCCCTTGTATGATATTTTGTATAATTTCCTTATCCATTAGATTTATCACTTCCTATCTCTTTCTATTTTTTTGCCCTTTCACATATATATACCTAAAAGGGGTCCAAAAAGTTTTATAAAAGCTAAAATATTTTTGATTTAAAATAAAAAAACTCCCTTTTACTATTAAAGTAAAAGAGAGGGTCCATTACTCACAAGTCCAATTATTCTCCCTTAATCCACTCCTCTTTCAGAATTCCCATTATTAAGGTATCGTAATATTTGCCATCTATATAGAAATTTTGCCTAAGCCTTCCTTCTATCTTAAAACCGCATTTCTCGTAGCACCTGATAGCCCTTTTGTTGAACTCCCTTACTTCCAGATCCAACTTATGTAGATTCAGCCTATTAAAGGCAAACTCCTGTAGTAGTTTAATGGCCTCTGTACCATACCCCTTATTTAGATTCTCCTTGCTCCCTATTACAATGCCCATGGTTCCAACCCTATTGACCCAGTCAATCTTAATCAAATCAATTTGCCCAATATATTCTTCCGTATCCTTGTGGGCTATAATAAATCCCTTGCTTTCCGTATTTCCTTCCAGCATACTGTTTAAGAAGTTTTCAGTATCATTCAGGGTATGGGGGTATAGGAATATATTGCTCAAAAAATTGGTTATTTCAGGGTCATTGACCCAGGCCCTTATACAGGGCAGATCTTCCTTTCTATATTCCCTGAGGATAATTCTATCACCTATCAATATAGCCATGATCCCCCTCCTCAACAAGCGTATCTTTATCGAAAACTGATACTAATATTACAGCAATTAGTATCAGGCAAATCCCTAAAAAGGTTTTAAGGCCATAGCTTTCTTTAAATATGAGCATACCTAATACTATGCTGGTAATAGGTTCCAGGGTACTTAAAATAGCTGTACTTTGGGCACCAATATTTTTAACTCCTACCTGGAAAAGGCATGTTCCTCCCAGGCTTATTGAGAGGGAAAGGATTAATATTATCAACCAGCCCAAAGGTTCTATATCTACAGTAAAGTAACCGGTTATTAGACTAAAGATAAGTACTACTATGGAAGATATTCCACAGAGATAAAAGGTCAGCTTAAATGGATACATATCCTTAAGGCCACTTTTGTCCAAATATAGATTATAAAAGGCATATGTAATACTTGATAGGAAGGCAAGAAAAACTCCTATAGGGGCAATAGCACCGTCTTTCTCATAAAAGGTTATAATACCCAAAAAACATAGTAGTACGCTTACCATCTTTATTTTACTGGGTTTTTCCTTATATATGATTATGGCACCCAGCATAACAAATACTGGGAACAAAAAATTAATGGTGGTTGCCAGGCCCGATGGAATAAAACTATAGGCTGTAAAGAGGAATAGGGGAGTGGGAGCATATCCAACCAGGCTCAATATGAGTATCTTTTTTAATTCTTTTTTGGTGAGCTTTAGGCTTTCCTCTTCCTTTCTCCTGACCAATAGGTATAAAAATGGAAGTATAAATAGAAATCTATAGAATACCAGGCTTATGGAGTTACACTTATAGTTATAGGTCAGCTTTGCCATCAAAGGCATACTACCAAAAATTATGGCTGATATCATAGCAGATAAAATACCTTTATGTCTGTTTTTCATCTTATCCCCCTTTACTCATCTATGTATCATATTTAGTATAGCATGAATATGTTTTTTTACCTATATATTTTTGGCGGATAAATAAAAAAGAAGCCCTCCTTCCCTATTGATTAGGTTAGGGGGGCTAAAGCTTATATATTGGAAGGAATGAGCTTACCAATAGAATTAAAAGGTTTATCCAATAAATTTACAATGGATGGAGCCTCCTTTTCATGGACTATAATACAGGAGCTAGAAGGGCCTCCAGATTTAAATATATCTATATGGGAAGGAATATTTCTTTCCACCTTTAGGCCAGAGATTTCCTCCAGTATGCCCAATTCATAGGCTATCCCCTTGGATCCTACGGGAATGGCCTCTATTATTTCTTTGGATTGGGATATGGCCACATAATCTTTTAATTGAAGGACATCCTTAGAAGCAATTACTTCACTCCCTACAAGGGGATATCCTAAAAGGGAAACAAGCATCCCTTCCTTTGCTTTTCTCACCTTCAAATCAGAAAGTTTGGCTCTAGCTACAACTGTAATCCCTATCCCGGTCATGGAAGTGGGAAAGTTTTCCTCGGTACTTCCAGTTAACAGTAAATCTGCAAGGCCATTTTCCTTAAGCTCCTCCTTTATAGCCTCTATAATCCTTTTACCTGTGGGCTCCATTTCAACAGCTAAGGTATCGGAGATTACTATAGGCCTTGCCCCTATACACAATGCCTCTGCCAGGGCCACCTTAATAGTAGCCCTTCCTACAATCTCCTCATCTACCTTCAATACATCATTTTCCTTACTGCCTATTGCCCCTAGGCTGTCACAGGAAATTACATAGGCTACATCCTTCTCATATATTATTATTAGATCCCTATACCTTTCTATCAATTTATTCCCCGCCTATTTTAGATATTCCTTTATATACCAAAGAAGCCAACAATATATTGGCGAAAGAGGCTATAGTTAAGGGTAGGCTCCAGCCTACAAAGAATCCCCAACCAAACAAGGGTACGTATAAAAGGGCAGAAATAGGTCCGTTTAATAGGGTTCCAACTATTATTCCAACATAGGGATTAAACCTTTTATAAAATAGCCTAAACAGGTATGCATATACTGCCATCTGTATGGCTATGTAAATATGGATAGTGATACCTAGAGGAAAACCAGATGTAATTGCTGTAAGCAAATGGCCTAAACTTATTACCATGGCTCCATAGCCACCTCCCAGGTATAAGGCTGCAAAGTAACCTGGCATGGAGTCAAAAGCAACGGTATTAAAAACCTTGATAAGTGCACCTATGGCACTTAAAGCTATAAGCATGGCAACCATTGCAAGGGTCTTAACATTTTTTAGTGAGTGTGCTTTTTCTTTCATATTGGAAACCTCCTTATAAATTAAAAAAGCCTACCTTTGGAGGTCGACTATCTTAAAATTGGACACAAAAAAGGATTATACCTTCCCTCCGAAGGATAATTTACCAAATCCTATGGCAGGTCTCCTGGCTCGTGATTCATCTTCCACCCTGCCTTCCCACCTAATATAGGTAGTGGCCTATTAGGGCTTCATCCTCACTCACAGTAGCGGGGGCTGCGCGGGATTTTCACCCGACTTCCCTTTTAACCTTACGGTCCATAAGATTTTGTTATTAAATTGTCTAGCTATATTGTATTACTGTTAATTAATTTAGTCAATAGTTTTAACACCAATTAGTTTATGGTATACTGTTATCTAATTGAAGAATCAATAAAAAGAGTAGGTGATCATATGATTATTTTAGTAACTGGCGGAGCCCGAAGTGGTAAAAGCAGCTTTGCAGAGAATATATATAAGGGAAAAAGGGATGTGGTCTACATAGCCACCTCCAGGGTGTGGGACAAGGAGATGGAGGAAAGGATTAAATTACATAGAGATAGCAGGCCCTCTTACTGGAGGACCTTTGAGGGCAACTATTCATTGACCCAAGCCCTGGGGGAGGAGAAAAATTATCTATTAGATTGTATAACCCTACTTACCTCTAATATAATATTTGATATGACGGAAGGTTTGGATTATATTGATCATGATCTACAAAATCAAATAGAAAATAGGATCTATGAGGAGTTATTTTCTTTAATAGAGGCCATAAAGAATAGGGGATATAATCTGGTCATGGTAACCAATGAGGTGGGTTATTCCATAGTTCCAGACAATAATTTAGGCCGGGTTTTTAGGGATATTCAGGGAAGGATAAACCAGAGGATGGCAGCCCTATCCCAGGAGGTTTATTTGGTATGCTGCGGGTTACCGGTGAGGATAAAATGATAGATGGATTCATACTATCTATTCAATTTTTAACTCGACTACCCATAAGGAAGCCTGTATATTTTAATGATAAAAGTTTGTCTAGGAGTATTCTCTTTTTCCCCTTGGTAGGCCTTGTAATCGGTGGAATGGGAGGCATCTTTTATTACATATTCCAGCATATAAACGAAAATATAGGAAGTATCTTTGCCCTCCTTTCCATGATAATAGTAACGGGAGGCCTCCATTTAGATGGATTATCAGATACCTGTGATGGATTCCTATCCTACAGGGAAAGGGATAGGGTTCTTCAAATAATGAAGGACAGCCGGATTGGGGCCTTTGGAGTTATGGCAATAGTGCTGGATATTTTATTAAAATACATCCTCATTTTAAGCCTTAAGGGCAATATCCCACTAATATTGGCCCTATCCTGGAGCAATAGCCGTTTAGTAACAGGCTATTTAATGTCCACTAAAAAAGTTGCAAAAAATGAAGGAATAGGCTATATGTTCTATAAGAGCAAGCCTCAAAAATACGTCTTAATAGGGGGAATGGGGTATGTAATAATAGTCTTATTGGCAGGCCCTGTATACCTGTTACCTTTACTTTCAACCTTTCTAGTGGGACAAGTAATGACTAAAATTACCTATAAGAAAATAGGTGGTTTTACAGGGGATGTATACGGAGCCACCATTGAGTTAGGGGAGATGGCGTCCCTATTAACATTTTTGGGGGTGTTAAAGTGGATATAATACTAATCCGCCATGGGCAAACGGAGGATAATGTAGGTAGGATATTTAGTACCAAGGATACCAGCTTAACTGCTGAGGGTAGGGAACAGATTAGAAGGACTAAGACCATACTAGATACCCTATCCTTCGATAGGGTATATGTAAGCCCCTTACTTAGGGCTATCCAGACTATGGAGATATTAGGATCAAAGGGCCAGGTGGAGGAAAGGATTAGGGAAGTGGATTTTGGCCTATTTGAGGGGAATACCTTAAAGGAAATAGAGAATAAATATCCCCGACAATTAAAAGAATGGAATGAGGATCTATTAAATTACATTACTCCCCAGGGGGAGAGCATCAAAATGGCCTATGAAAGGGTCACCTCCTTTTTAGAGGAGATAAGACAACAGGAAGGGGACACAGTTTTAATATGCCATGATGGGGTCATTAAGATTGCCCTGTCCTGGGTATTTGACAATTTGGATTATTTTTTTAAATTTAAGGTGGACAATGGCAGTATCAGCATAATCTCCATAGACGAATATGGATTTAAATTTATAAAAAAGGTCAATTACACTGTTAAATAGTAGCCTTGATGGCTGGTAGTCAAAGTTTTATTTGACAATATAAAAATTTCATGATATTTTAAAATAAAAACTGAATACATAAAAGTATTAGGTTCCTAATGGATTAAAAGGGAAACTGGTGCAAATCCAGTACAGCCCCCGCTACTGTAATTGGGTACGAAATCAACTTATACCACTGGGAATATCCTGGGAAGGTGTTGAGAGTAGGATGATCCATAAGTCAGGAGACCTGCCTAATATTTTTGGTGACTAGCCTTCGGTGGGAAGGATAGGCTAATTTTTGTGTAGTTTTACATATATTGCCAAGGCCCTACCTCTTGAAGGTGGGGCCTTTTTAATTGCACTAATGGATCAAAATTAAAAGAAAAGGAGAGATAGAATGGCTAGAATCAGTAATTTAACAAAAGTAATCTTACTTATTTTGGTATTATCCTTGCTTTTAACGGCTTGTAAGGGACCAGAAAAGGAGGAAGCAGCTGGGTCAGAAGAAAGTGAAAAGCAAGAAGTTATAGAGGAAAAGATAGATGAAGATACGGGTTTGGTCCATGTTGGACAAATGGAGTTAAAGTATGCAGAATCCTTTTCTGTAGACTATTATGAGGGTGGATACAAGATAATAACCGATTGGAATGGCAGAAGGACCCTATTGGTGCCAGAAGGCAGGGAAGTGCCTGAATTAAAATCTGATGATATAGATGTAGTTCATTTGCCCATAGAGTCAGTAGGGGTATTTGCCACAACTGCAGCGGCAGAATTAAGGCCTTTAGGGCTTTTGGACAAAATAGTGCTAGTTACCACCGAGATAGATGACTGGTATATTCCAGAGATAAAGGAAGGGATGGAGGAAGGAAGGATTACATATGTAGGGAAAAACAATGCTCCCGACTATGAACTTATAGAAGCCATAAATCCTGATCTGGTATTGATAACTACAGGAACAGGCCATGGGACAGATGAGGTGGCTGCAAAGTTTGACGAAATGGGCATTAAATGGATATCCCGTGGTAGCCAAAGGGAATCAGATCCTAGAGGTAGATTGGAATGGATAAAGTTTATAGGGGCCCTATTTGATAAAGAGGAAGAAGCTGAAGAATTCTATAATGCTCAGTTAGCAAGGATTGAGGCAGTAGAGGAAAAGGTTGCCAGCATGGAGGAAGGGGAAAGGGAAAAATTTGTATCCTTTTTCTTCCTTAAGGATATCTACTATGTGAGAAATAAAGGGGATTATGAGGTGAAGATGGTAGAATTAGCCGGTGGGGACTATATTTTAAGTGACTTAAATCCAGATAAAGACGGTAACAGCAAATTGAATGCTGAAGAGCTATATAAGGGCATAGAAGATGTAGATATAATATTCTATAACAATAGACTTGGTAGAAGCGTTCAAAGTATAGAGGATTTAATAGCTACTGCTGAATACTTTGCAGATGTAAAGGCGGTAAAGGAAGGAAGGGTCTGGGGATACAAGCCCCATTATTTCCAAAATGCTGACTGTGTGGCGGATATAATTGAAGACCTATACACCATATTTACTACTCCCCAGGGAGAGATTACTGAAACGGAATACTTCTTCCTAATGGATTAAACTATAGCTGACAAGAAAGATAGAACGAGGAGATATTATGAAGAGGAATAAAAGGGCTATTGTCATATTAGTAGCTTTGGTAGTATTTTTAATATTATCCATTGTAATAAATCTGGTTTCTGGTTCTATAGATTTCACCCTAAGGGATCTGGTGGATATTATTCTCCAAAATAGGGACCTATCCACCCTAGAATATAACATCCTGTACAAGATTAGGCTCCCCAGGATAGTAAGCAGCCTATTGTTTGGAGGGGCCTTAGGCCTTTCAGGCTTTTTACTCCAGACCTTCTTTAAAAACCCCATAGTAGGCCCTTATGTCCTTGGGGTCTCTTCTGGGGCAAGGTTTTTTGTTGGAATATTTATACTGACAAATTTAACTTTAGAGATATTTGATGCAGGGATTCTGAGCATATTTATAGCTTCTTTTGTGGGGAGCCTATTGGCCATGGCCTTGGTATTGATATTTGCAAGAAAGGTAGAAAACATCTCCACCCTGGTAGTAGTGGGAATCATGATTGGCTACATAGCATCAGCGGGGACCAATCTAATGATTACCTTTGCAGAGCAGGAAAAGATAGCCCACCTTACCATCTGGTCCATGGGGAGCTTTTCAGGAATAAGCTGGGATATGATAAGCTTTTCCCTCATAATCATAGTCCCTACGGTTTTACTGACCTTTTTACTATCAAAACCTTTGGAAGGATATTTATTGGGGGAAGGCTATGCCAAGAGCATGGGGATCAATATTAAGGCCTTTAGGATAATATTGATAACCCTATCCAGCCTACTTTCTGCCTGTGTTACTGCCTTTGCTGGTCCTATTTCCTTTGTTGGGATTGCAGTCCCCCATTTAACCAGACTGATGATGAGGACTTCCAAGCCTAAGGTCCTTATCCCAGGGATATTTCTATTAGGGTCTAGCTTCTGCTTGTTATCAGATTATTTTGCTAGAACCATATTCTCCCCTATAGAGTTAAGTATCAGCACCGTAACCTCCTTTATAGGAGCCCCTATAGTTATTTATATGATGATAAATAGGAGGAGAGGCCTATGAGATTTTTTGCCACAAAGGATTTAAAAGTTGGATACGGCCAGAGGATAGTAGTTGATGATATCAATATAGATTTAAACAGGGGGGAGATATTCTGCCTTTTGGGTCCCAATGGCTGTGGCAAGTCTACCATATTGAAGACCATAATAGACCGGATAAAAAGGATCCAGGGTTCCATAACCCTATTGGGCAAGGACCTAAACAGCCTGTCCATCAAGGATAGGGCTAAGGAGATGTCCATAGTATTAACGGAAAGAATTGCTCCTGACATGATGACCGCCGAAGAAGTAGTGGCAACGGGAAGATACCCTTATACCAATTATTTTGGCAAATTGACTAAAAGGGATTGGCAGCTTATAAATGAGGCCATAGATATAGTGGATGGTCAAGCTTTAAGGGACAAGGAGTTTAAATCATTAAGTGATGGAGAAAAACAAAGGATCATGATAGCAAGGGCCATATGCCAGGAGGGGGACATAATGGTACTAGATGAGCCTACATCCTATTTAGATATTAGGTTTAAGGTGGACCTATTAAACATATTAACAAAACTGTCCCTAAATAAGAAAAAGACCATAATTATGTCCCTCCATGAGATAGATTTAGTGCCTAAGATTGCCGATAAGGTAATGCTGATAAAGGATGGTCATATATACAGTTATGGAGCTCCGGAAGATGTAATAAGTGATGAGGCCATAAGGGAAGTATATGGACTAAATGGAGGCTCCTTCAATACCACCATAGGCAGTGTGGAACTGCCAAAGCTGGCAAAAAAGCCAAAGGTATTTGTACTAGGTGGAGGTGGCAGGGCTACTAAAATATACAGGGCCTTAAACAAAAAAGGTATAGGATTTTATAGTGGAATATTATTTAAAAATGATATAGATTACTATACATCTAAAAGCCTTGCCTGGGATACGGTAGCAGAAGAGGGTTTTGTAGATATAGGGCCTGAAAGGATAGATAGGGCCAAGGAGTATATAAATAATTGCCAGATCCTTATAGATTCTGGAGTCAGTTTAGAAGGGATTAATAGGGGCAATTATGAACTACTTGGTTTTGCATCCCAAGTGGGGGTAAACATCCTATCCCTAAGAGAGGAGGAAATGGATTTCAATATGATAAGGCATCCTTCCATATCATCCCTATTAGCCCAATTGGTAGATATTATTTAAAAATGGAGGTATAAAATGGCAAACATTATGATTCAAGGCACCACATCCTCAGCGGGGAAATCCTTTATATGTACTGGCCTGTGTAGGATATTTAAGGAAGATGGATTTAGGGTTGCACCCTTTAAATCCCAGAACATGTCTTCTAAATACTATGAAACGGAAGAGGGATACAAGATGAGCACTGCCCAGGCCTTGCAGGCTAAAGCGGCGGGTATAAAACCAAGCCCTAATATGAATCCCATCCTTTTAATACCCAGATCTGATAAGGGTAGTGATGTAATAATTAAGGGGAAACTATATAAGAGGATGGAGGCTTTGGAGTATTTTCATTATAAAAATGGATTAAAGCCCATGATTAGAGAAAGCTATAAGCAATTAGAAGAAGAATACCATATTGTAGTGTTAGAAGGGGCAGGCAGCCCTGCAGAGATCAATCTAAAGGAAAATGACATAGTAAACATGGGGATGGCAGAAATGGCTGATGCTCCAGTGCTTTTGGTGGCAGATATAGACAGGGGAGGGGTATTTGCATCCCTTTATGGTACCGTTATGCTATTGGAAGAAGGGGAAAGTAAAAGGATCAAGGGGCTTATAATAAACAAATTTAGGGGGGACAAAAGGCTATTAGATCCAGGCATTGAAATGATAGAGGAATTACTAAATATACCTGTAGTAGGCACTATTCCCTTTACTCCATTAGAATTGCTAGATGAGGATTCCTTGGTAGACTATGAAAAAAATTGTAATCTCTATCCCCAGAGGGAAGAAGAGATGGAAGAAGAATTCAATAAACTATCAAAATTGTTAAGGGAAAATCTAGACATGGACTACATATATTCCCTATTAAAGCTTGATAGGTGAGGATATGATGAACATATTAGTAGCAGCCATAATGGATTTAATAATAGGAGATCCCTACACTTTCCCCCATCCGGTAAAGCTTATGGGAAGCTTAATAAATTTTGAGGAAAGGCTGGCAAGAAGGATTACCAAATCCAGTAAGGGTCTAAGATTGGCTGGATTATTAATAGGAGTATCAAACATAATTATAGCCTTTATGCTACCCTATCTATTATTAATAAATATCAGGGAGTATAAGCTAGTATACTACATCATAAATATATACCTCATATATACCTGTATTGCAGCCAGGTGTTTAGATAAGGAGGCTATGAAGGTATATAAGGCACTGGATGAGGGAATAGAGAGGGCCAGGCACCAGCTTTCCTATATAGTGGGCCGGGATACCAAAAATCTTAGCCAGGAGGAAATCATAAAGGCTACTGTAGAGACTGTAGGGGAAAACACCTCCGATGGGGTAATTGCCCCTCTACTTTACATAATGCTAATGGGAGCCCCTGGAGGTCTCATGTACAAGATGGTAAATACCATGGATTCTATGCTAGGCTATAAAAATGAAAAATACATGGATTTAGGCTTTTTCCCAGCCAAGATTGACGATGTATTTAACTTTATTCCCGCCAGAATCACTGGAGTCTTAATGTGCATATCCTCCCTATTTAGGTTTGATGTGAAAGAAGGATTAAGAATAATGATAAGGGACAGGAAAAATCATAAGAGTCCTAATGCAGCCTATCCAGAAGGGGCGGTGGCAGGACTTTTGAATATTCAATTAGGTGGTGTAAGCTCATATTTTGGTAAAGTAGTGGAAAAGCCAACTATAGGTGATAGGAGTAGGGCTATCTGTAGGGAGGATATTAAAAGGACCATAGAGATAATGTATAGGGCAGAAATATTATTACTTATATTATATGGACTAATTTATATTTAATAGGTAGGTGAAAATATGAGACATGGTGGAGATTTAATTAGCTATGAAAAGTATTATGATGGAGAATTGATAGACTTTAGCAGCAATATAAATCCTTTAGGCCTTCCAGATGGGCTTAAGGAGGAACTAATAGACAGTTTCCCCCATATGACCAGCTATCCAGATATAAAATACAGGCATCTTAAATTTAGTATATCCCAATATCTAAAGTGTGAACCGGACAATGTAATAGTTGGCAATGGGGCAGTGGATATAATAAACAATTTTATCCTTATGTTTCCTAGAATAATAGTTGTATTACCTTCCTTTTCCGAATATGAGGAAAGGGCTTTAATATATGATAAGGAGATAGTTAGATTAAGGTATAAAGATGATTTTACCCTGGATATAGGCTCTATAGAAAAAAGTATAGATCCTAATAGTTTGCTTATTCTGGGAAATCCCAATAATCCAACGGGATTGAGAATTGATAAGGAGACTCTAATAAATATATACCAAATAGTTAGGGAAAAGGGGGGCTATCTACTACTGGATGAGGCCTTTTATGAATTCTGTCCCAAAGATTATGATAGTACCCAATTGTTTGGGAAGGAGGATTTCAAAAATGTAGGAATTATAAGGGCCGCCACTAAATTCTTTGCCCTGCCTGGTATCCGATTAGGCTATGGCTGTGTATCAAGGGATATGGCAGAAAGGTATGGAAAAGTGGAACTA
This sequence comes from Tissierellia bacterium, assembly GCA_012728725.1. GTDB lineage: Bacteria > Bacillota > Clostridia > Tissierellales > Tepidimicrobiaceae > JAAYEM01. Next base: position 107,570 of record JAAYEM010000012.1, read on the forward strand.
CCCTGGAGTGTAAACTCCCTGGCAGATAGGGCAGGGAGATATATTTTTGAATGTAAGGACTATATAAGGGACAGCCAGGCCTATATAGAAGGGGAAAGGGAATTTTTATTAAAGGAGTTAAATGAAATAAAAGGGATAAGGCCCTTCCCAACCCATACCAATTATATCCTAATAAAGCTATTAAAGTGGAAGGAAGACTATGTATTCCATTTCTTCCTTAAAAGGGGACTGCTGATTAGAAAGTGTTCCAGCTTTAGTGGAATGGATGATACTTATATTAGGGTAGCCATAAAGGACAGGGAGAATAATTTAAAACTGATACAAGTATTCAAGGAATTGGAGAGATCTATATGAAAACCATATTGATTACAGCCCCATCCAGCAATACGGGAAAAACCCTAATCACCCTAGGATTAATTAGGGCATTAAAAAATAGGAGACTAGATGTATCCCCCTTTAAAACTGGACCAGATTTTATAGATACCAAGTATTTAGAATTAGCTGGGGGAAAAAGGGCAGGTAATTTGGACCTACATATGCTGGGAGAGGAAGGTATAAGGGCGGCCCTATCCATGAACCCAGGGGATTATGGGGTGATAGAAGGGGCCATGGGATATTTTGATGGCATATACAATAGCTTTGAAAATTCCAGCTATGATATCTGCAAAAGGCTGGGAATCAACTCAATCCTTGTATACAGGCCCCAGGGAGAGATGTTTTCCGCCATCCCCAAAATAAAGGGTATGGTGGATTTCCCTAATTCCAATATTAAAGGGGTTATACTAAATAGAGTAAGAAGGGATATATACCTCCTATTAAAGGAAAAGATAGAAGAGTATGTAGAGATTAAGGTATTAGGCTATGTAGAGGAAGATAAGGATCTAGAGATAGATAGCAGGCATCTAGGCCTAATACAGCCTATGGAGAATAGAAATGGACAAATAATAATAGATAAAATAGCTAGCAAAATTGAGGAAACTGTAGATATAGATGGGCTAATCCACATTATGAAGGATATAGTTGTAGAAGAATATCAATATCCCAAAAAGAGGAATATTAAAGTAGCCATAGCCTATGATGAGGCCTTTTCCTTTTATTATAATGAAAACCTACAGCTGTTGGAAAATACCTGCCAGGTGGAATACTTTTCCCCATTAAGGGATAGGGAAGTACCTAAATGTGACCTCCTATACCTAGGAGGAGGGTATCCGGAACTATATAAAAAAGGGCTTTCCCAAAATACCACCATGTTAGATTCTATCAGAAATATGGCTGAAGCAGGTGGATATATATATGGGGAAGGGGGAGGATTTATGTACCTGGTGGAGGATATAGAGGGATTCCCCATGGTGGGCATATTGAAGGGTAGAGCCAGTATGAAGGATAAGGTCCAAAGGTTTGGATATGTAAACATTCACTTGTTAAAGGACACCCTGTTGGGAAAAAGGGGAGACTGTTTAAGGGGCAAAGAATTCCGCCGCTCTAGTATAAAAATAGGGGACAGGGCCTCCTATGATATAAAAAAACCTAAAGGCAGCCTAAGCTGGCAGTGTGGATTTACCTATAAAAATGTACTAGCAGCTTATCCTCATATTAACTTTTTAGGAAACATGAAGGCTTTCAATTATCTACTGGACAGGATTGAAAATAAGGATAAGGAGGAGAACCATGTATACAAAAAATCCAATGGAAATAGAGAATAGGAGTATGGATATTATAGAGGAGGCAATGGAGGATACAGCCTATAGCCAGAAGGAGAAGGTAATAGTGAAGAGGATGATCCATGCCACAGGAGATTTTGAATATAGAAAAATAATAGACTTTAGAGGAGCTTTTGTAGAAAAGGCCTTAGACAGTATAGAGGAGGGAGGAGTTATATTTACCGATAGCAAGATGGCCTGTATGGGGATTAATAAAAGAGCCCTATCTAAGACCAAATGCAGTTTAAAATACTTTATCGATGATGAGAAAACTTATGCCCTGTCTAAAGAACTAAACACCACCCGGGCAGCAGCAGCTATTGAAATAGCTGTAGAGGAAGGTATAGATATGTTCGTGATAGGGAATGCCCCTACAGCCCTCTTTAGGCTATTGGAACTGGTAAAGGAAGGGAAGGTTAAGCCTAGATTCATAGTGGGAGTTCCTGTAGGCTTTGTAGGAGCAGCTGAGTCTAAAGAGCTTTTAAGGGAA
>JAAYEM010000002.1 GCA_012728725.1 Tissierellia bacterium
GGTATAGGCTTCAATTAATGTGGGCCCTTCCCCTCTCCTGGCCCTGTGTATGGCTTCCTTGGTCACCTTATAAACAGCAAATATAGCGTTTCCATCTACTAAAATTCCAGGCATGCCATAGGCAAGGGCCTTCTGGGCTAAAGTGGCACTTGCCGTCTGTTCCTTCCTTGGAACGGAAATTGCATATTGATTGTTTTGGATTACAAATACCACTGGAGCCTTAAATACAGCAGCAAAGTTTAAGGCTTCGTGAAAGTCTCCCTGAGATGTTCCTCCATCTCCTACATAGGCTACTACTACATCCTTTTCTCCTTTTATGTTGATGGACATTCCAATACCAGTGGCATGTTGTAATTGGGAGGCAATAGGGACTGATATAGGCAGCACCTTGATACCTTCCGGCATGTGGCTGCCCCACTCATTTCCATACCAATATAGATAGATGTTTTTGAGGGGAACTCCTCTTATAAGCCATGCCCCTAATTCTCTAAAGGATGGGACTAACCAATCCCCTTCTTCCATGGCATAGGCACTGCCTACCTGGGCAGCCTCTTGGCCTAAATTAGGTGCATAGGTGAGCATCCTTCCCTGTCTTTGATAGGATAAGGTCTTTTCATCTATTATTCTGGAAAACAACATGGTTCTATACAAATATAGCAACTCCTCATTTGAAAGGGGAGGGATATCTTCTTCAGCTAGAATCTCCCCATTAGGATTCAAAAGCCCATAGGGCTTTATATCTGATGGGTTGTAAACTTCAAAACGCATTGTTTAGCCTCCTTTACGGATTGGATTTTATTAATCATGATTGGCTTTGACTATGATAATCATTATCATTGTATTACTTTTATTCCCAGAATTTGTAGTAATAAACATAATGATATTTAATAGGCAATGTTTATTTTTGGTAAATAAATTTAAACAAAAATAAAAAGGTTAGATTATAAAATCCAACCTTTAAACAATCTCAATAATCTCGCCTATATCCTCAAATCCATATCCACCTAAGGCCTCTACCCTCTCCCTAAATTCATCAGATTTTAGTACCTGAATGAACTCTTGGACCCTTTCATCTTCAAGGAGCTCATAGGGTACTAAAAAATCATAAGCTTCATAGGCTATATCTACAAAATCTAGATCTAAGGCTTTGGCTGCTGAATATATTCCTAATCCTGTAGTAGCAGAGCCAGTTTTTACCGCTGTGGCTACTGCCATATGGGTTGTCATCTCCCTGTCGTAGCCTTCTATATCCCCTGGGTCTATATTTTCCTTACTCAAGTGGTAATCCAAAAGTATCCGGGTTCCCGCTCCCCTCTGCCTATTTACGTAGATTACATCCTTCCTGGTTAGGTCAGAAAAACTCCTTATTCCCTTTGGATTTCCCTTTTCCACTATAAAGCCCTGGTGCCTTTTTACTCCTTTTATGAGGGCCATCTTCTGTCCTGGGAAATACTTCTTAACATAGGATATATTGTATTCTCCCGTCTCCATATCTAATAGGTGAATGGGGGCTATATGACATTCTCCCCTTTTCATGGCCAGAATTCCACCCATGCTTCCCACATGGCCGGAGGTTAATTTCATCATATCCCCTAATATATCCATTATCATATCATGGCTGCCTATGGATACTAGGGTTTCCTTTATTTCACTTAAGGGTTTGAGTAGCCTTACATCTACAAGGCTTCCTGCCTCTACCCCTTCCAAGGATTGGGGAATAATGGCAATCCCATCTGCCTTTACCAGGCTCATGGTAACCCCTGCCCCGCTGGATAAGGGAGTAGCTACCAGCTTATCCTTTACATAACCTAAATTGACCCTTACCAGCTCCCTATTCTTTACTGATGAGGTAACCTTCTTGGATATGGTTGCCTTTACAAAGGTATCCTTCCCCTCCTTAAGCCCAATGTATTTCCATATCAAGGGGGTAACAAAGGTTTCAAATACCAAGTAGGAGGATACGGGATATCCTGGTATGCCTATAACAGGCTTTCCCTCTATTATCCCCAGGATTGTAGGCTTTCCTGGTTTCATGGCTACCCCATGGACTATAACCTCTCCCAATTCTTCTATGATATGCACCGTATAGTCCTTGGTACCAGCAGAAGAGCCAGCCCCTATTAATAAAATGTCATTTTCCTCTATACCCTTTAATACCCCTTCCTTTATCCTTGCATAATCATCCTCTATGGGCCTATACCTGTTTGGAATACCCCCCTCCTCTATTACCAGGGCTTCAAATACTCTGGAGTTGGAATCTATTATTTTTCCAATCTCTAACTGGTCTATATTCTCTATTATTTCCGTACCAGTAGGAAGGATCCCAACTCGGGGCTTCTTATATACCCTCACCCTTTCAATACCTCCAGATATTAAGGCTCCTATATCTATAGGCCTTATCTTATGCCTAGATGGGAGTATCATCTCTGTGGCCACAATATCCTCTCCAATGGGCCTAATATGCTGCCAGGGATGGGCAGCCTTTAGTATCTGGACCTTTCCCCCTCCCAGCTCTATTACATCCTCTATCATTATGACTGCATCATAGGGATCCATAACTGGGCTTCCTGTATTAATGTAAATGAAATCCTTGCCCTCTTCCAATACCTTGGGATTGGATTCTGTAGCCCCTATGGTATCTGATGCCCTGACTAAGATCCCATCCATGGCTGCAGCATTATAGTTTGGGGAGGAAACCTTTGCATATACCGCTTCAAAGGTAACCCTTCCCAAGGAATCTACTACATTTATTTCCTCCCATTGGGACTGGATGTTTAATCTCTCAAAATATCTCTTTTTGGCCTCATCTACATCCATATTGTCTATATAGATGTTCCTTTTGTATTTATCCATCTTATTCCACCCCTTATTTCAATTGCAGTTGACAATAGTCAAGCATAATCCCTATCTGTATATCCATCCACATATTTGGAAAGACCGCCCCTCCGATTCGAGATTCGTGAAGTATCACGACCGGGGGAAGAAAATGGCAGCTTATTCGCTAACGCTCAGGAAGCGGCCAAACGATTTTCTCCCCTTAGTCGGATACTTCAAAGGAATCTCTCATAAGTCGGGGCTTATCTTTCCAAATATGTGTAAGTATCCGATAATTTACAATTTATATTTTGTACCACAAAGATTATTATCTAATTCCCAATTCATAATTTACAATTTTCAATTTTTGAAAAACACACCACCCTACAGCAAATAAACCTCTCTTTCCTCACCCTTATATACCCCTTCCTCATGGGGCTTAATTATTATATATCCGTCGGAGTTGGACAGGAGGGTGATCATGCCGGATTTCCCAAAGCTGGGAGTGGCATATAGTTTTCCATCCTTTTCCTGTAATTTGACCATTTGGTAGGTTTCATTACCTGGGGATGAGGGAAAATTAAAATCCATTATGGCCTTAGTTTTGGGGATAAAATCTACAACCCCCATTTTCTTATTCACATAATCCTCAACAATAGCCTTAAATACTATAATGGAGGATACAGGATGGCCTGGCAATCCAACTATGAGCCTTCCTTCCCCTTCCCCTATTATGGTAGGCTTACCAGGCTTAATAGATATACCGTGGACAAATACGCCCCTGCCCCTGAAGGAATCTATTACCTTGTGGGTATAATCCCTGCTGCCTACAGAGCTGCCTCCCGATAGGAGGACTATGTCTGAAATTTTTACAGCCTTTTCCACTTCCCCTCTTAACAACTCATAATCATCCTTTACTATGGCCCTTCCAACCACCTGGCCCCCTAGCCTTGTTATGAGGGAATGAAGGGTATAACTGTTGATATCTCTAATCTTCCCTAATTTCAATTCCTCATCCAAATCTATTATTTCATCCCCTGTTGAAATTATGTAGAATTTTGGCTTCCTATACACCTTAACCTTTCCAATACCCAAAGCGGCTAATACCCCCATAGTTTCGGGACTTATCCTCTTTCCCTTCCTTAAAGCCAAATCTCCCTTGCCTATATCCTCCCCCCTCAATACCATATTTTCATTGACGGATATGGGCCTGTATACCATAAGGGTCTGGTCATCTAGTTTTTCCGTATACTCTATCATGACCATCCCATCTGCCCCTTCAGGGATCATCCCCCCTGTAGGCACATATACCGCCTCCCCAGTCTTTACTTCATATTCTGGGACCTCCCCCATATTAACCTCCCCTAGAATATTAAATAGGCTAGGGATGGATTCATTAGCCCCATAGCTGTCCTTACTCTTTATTGCATATCCATCTACAGTAGAACGGTTAAATTCAGGGACATCTATATTAGAATATACATCTTCAGCCAATACCCTATTGGTAGCTTCCAATAGGGGGATTTCCTCAGTTTCAAATTGGTAGGCTTTAAAATTTTCCATAAGCCTTTCTCTTGCTTCCTTAACAGATATCACATCAAAGAAATTCATTCTAAATAACCTACCTTTCCATTTTCCAAATAGATAATATTGTGGCATAATCTTTTAGACTGTTCTATATTATGGGTTACTATGAGTACAGTCCCCTTTGTTTCCTGGTTAAACCTTAGTATCTCCCTTTCCATAATCTTTATGGATTCTGGATCTATATTGGATGTGGGCTCATCCAGTAGTAGCAGTTTAGGCTCAAATATTAAGGCCCTTGCTAGGCTAACCTTTTGGGATTCTCCACCAGATAGACGGTGGGCCTTCTTCTCCCTCAATTCCTCTATTTCAAACCTTTTGATTATATTCTCTACCTTCTTAATCCTTTCCCCTTTATCCATTCCCCTTACCTTTAAAGGATACTCTATATTCTCATATACCCTCCTTCTAAAAAGATAGGGTTTTTGAAATACTAAGGTCATATTCATGTAAATACTTCTATCCAGGGGCTTCCCATCATACCTAATGGTACCAAAAAAATCCAAATCTATACCAGATATGATATTCATTAGGGTGCTCTTTCCAGAGCCATTAGGGCCTATTAAACCGGTTATCTTACCCTTTTCTATTGTTAATTCCTCAATATCCAAAACCTGTTTTTCTCCATAATATTTTTTTAAATTTACAACGGAGATCTCCATATTAATCCTCCCCACTGTAGGTATATATTAAACTGTTTATTACAAAGGACATTAAAAGTAATACCAAGCCTAAGGCTATGGCCATGGGATAGTCCCCCATGGAATTCATCATGGATATGGTAGTAGTTATAACCCTGGTCCTGTTTTTAATATTGCCCCCTACTATCATTACTGCCCCTACTTCCGATATGGCTCTAGAAAAGGCGGTAACTACATTGACCAATAGATCCAACTTTAGTTCCTTTATAGTTAATACTATAATATCCCCCCTGCCTGCCCCTAGGCTTGTGCCCACCTTTTCTATTTCCTTTCCCCTATTTTTGGAAAGGCTGTAGGTAAGGCCTAAAATAAGTGGGGTTACCAGTAGGGTCTGGGCTATTATCATGGCCTTAGGGGTATAGAGTAGGTTTAAGCCTCCCAAGGGCCCCCTCCTTGACAGGGCTATGGCTACCACCAATCCTACAATGACAGAGGGAACGCTCATAGAGGTATACAGGATCCTGGAAAAGGCCCTTTTACCCTTAAATTCCTTTAATCCCAAATGTATTCCCAGGGGAATACATATCAATGAGGCTATTATAGTAGCCGTAGTGGATACAAATAAGGACAGGGTAATTATATCGTATACTTCCTTATCAAAACTTATAAGTAATTTTAATGCTTCTCTAAAACCTTCCAGTATATAATCCATATATTTCACCGCCATATGAATAAATTAATAGGCAGGTTATAAAACCCGCCCTATATATTGCTATTATTTTGCATTTGGTACAAATAGAGGCATTCCAAATTCCTCTACCCCATATTCTCCTATTAATTCCTGTGCCTCATCTGATAGGATCCAGTCTAGGAATATCTGGGCACCTTCTTCATTTATCCTTCCCTTTACATCATCATCAAAGGCCTCTGGATTTATCGGTATTATACCATATTGGTTGAATAGGTTTTCGTCCCCTTCTATTATTATGTCTAGGTCCAATTCATCCCTCATATTTAAATAGGTTGCCCTATCGCTAATGGTATATCCCTGTTTTTCATCGGTAATTTTTAATACATCCCCCATACCAGAGCCTGCTTCAAGATACCAATCCCCTGCTGGCTCTATTTGGGCCTCCTTCCATATGGAAAGCTCCTTCTTATGGGTGCCTGAATCGTCTCCCCTGGATACGAAGGTGAATTCATTTTCAGCAATAGTCTTTAAGCCCCCCAAAATATCCTTTGGGAATTTCTCCTTTAATTTTAGTGGATCATCTTTAGGTCCTACAAGGATAAAATCATTATACATAACATCAAATCTTGCCTTTCCATAGCCTTCTGCAACGAATTCTTCCTCAGATTCTTTGGCATGGACTAAAAGTATGTCTGCATCTCCATCTCTCCCCATCTGTAAAGCCTTTCCTGTACCTACAGCTACAACATCTACTTCTATGCCATACTTTTCTTCAAATACTGGTAATATGTAATCTAAAAGCCCACTATCTTGTGTACTAGTTGTGGTGGATAGTATTATCCTGCCTCCTACCTCATCTTCAGCAGTCTCCTCTTCTGCTGGCTCAGTGCTTTCTTCTACAACTTCTTCTTCAGGCTCACCTACATCCTGTCCACTATCTGCCTTACAGCCTACCAAGATGGTAAATAGGAGCAAAATACTTATAGATAAGGCTAAAAACCTCTTCATAAAATCAACTCCTTATTATTATTTTGGTTAGGGAACAGACCATCCTATTAGCAAAACATCCTTTATTGGTATAAGCCTGTCCCTAAATTAAATTTGTTAATAATAAAACAGTCCTGGAAAGGACTGTTTTATTAAAATTTTCCTTTCCAAACACGGGAGGCATAAGGATTTCTCCTCATACCCATCGGCTTAACTTTCATAGCTCAGCCTTAGAAAATTAAGCTCGGAAAATTTGTATAAATATTCATTTTTTCCCCTCTAGCAAATCCTATGAGGGTTATTCCTAGCTCCATTGCCATCTCTACCGATAGGCTGGTAGGTGCAGATCTGGAGACTATTATGGGAACCTGCCTTTTAGCAGATTTTATTAGGATTTCCGAAGATATCCTACCACTGGTTAAAATTATCTTATCCCTGGTTTCAATTCCCTCCAATAGGGCTCTTCCAAATATCTTATCTAAGGCATTATGCCTTCCAATATCTTCCTCAAACATTATTATACCATCTTTTCCACATAATGCACAAGAATGAACACCGCCAGTATTTAAGAAAAGCTCCGATTTTTTATTAAATTCTCCTATAAGCTCCTTTATCCTTTCTACTTCTATAGCTAGGGGTTCTTCTATCTTCTTGCTTTTAAAGGAATCTAATACATGGTAAAAGAGGGTCCCCTTGCCACACCCTGATGTGATGGTCCTCTTCCCCCTAAGCTTCTCATAAAAACTATTTACATCCTTTAAATAGATGTATCCTAAACCCTTATCCTCATCAATCCTAACCCTATCTATGTCCTCTAAGGAGTTTAGGAAGCCTTCTGAAAAGAGAAAGCCCACCATCAATTCCTTAAGGGAACTAGGGCTACAGAGGAGGGTTATTATCTCCTCATCATTTACAAATATGGTAAAGGGATATTCTAGTATCACTACATCTTCTTCTATTCGGGATTCTTGACCCTTTATCCTCATAATTTGAAGCTTTTTTATGCTATCCATACTACCTACCCCAATTTTGACTATTGATGGTCTTTAAATAGTCATCCAGTTCCTCTTTGGTATTTAAATTTAAAAACATATCCCAATTAGGGCTAAACTCTCTAGCCTTTTTTTCTTCAATATAGTGGACTGTAAGTTTTGACAGTAAGGAATTTACAGACCTCCTGTTTTGGGTAATATGCTCTTTAATATCCCCTATCATGTCCTTAGAGTAAAAGGCATTAAAGGGCTCTATCCAATCCCCATACCTGGTCACACAGGCCTTTACATCTAAATCCTCTATTTGCTCCTTCATATACCTTATATAGTCCAAATTGATATTGGGCATATCGCAGGCTATAAAGTAAACATATTGACTAGATGCCTCACTGAGGCCAGCATGAATTCCCGATAAGGGCCCCTTGCCCACTATTATATCCTTGGTTATCTTATCACTAAAGCCCAGATAGTATTCAGACTTATTGGTTACCACTATTATTTCATCAAATAGTAGTCTCAATTTCCTCCTCAAACTGTCTATAAGCCTTCTTTCGTTGATTTTTAACAGCTGTTTGTCAAATCCCATCCTGGTGCTTTTGCCCCCAGCCAGTATAACTGCTGTACCAAACTTTTTCATATTTACACCTACCTAGCACAGTCCCCCCCTTGGCCTGTGAGAATTTCCAATCCATGGTGGAGACTATCCATTATATACTCTAGGGCTTCCCTTACAGCCTTTGGACCTCCTGGAAGGTTAACGATTAAGGTTTTCCCCCTGATGCCTGATACCGCCCTGGATAACATAGCCCGTGGAGTAATGCTGAGGCTGTAGTATCTTATGGCCTCAGCTATTCCGTTGGCCATCCTATGACAGGCCCTAATGGTGGCTTCAGGGGTTACATCCCTCTGGCTGAAACCTGTGCCTCCAGTGGTTAAAATCAAGTCCACCTTAAGCTCATCTGCCATATATATTAATTCATTGTATATGTCATCCTCATCATCGGGAAGGATTACAGCCTTCTCAACGGTATATCCCTTGGCCTTTACTATCTCCCTTATAATCCTTCCACTCTTATCCTCCCTTTCTCCAAGGGAGCCTTTATCACTGGCAGTTATAATCCCTACCTTAAACATAAGATCAACTCCCCACCTTTTCCATCTTTACAGCAGCCACCTTTAACTCTGGAATCTTGGCAATGGAATCCAATTTAGTATTGGTTAGATAATTGGCTGCCCCTTCTGCAAAATGGAAGGGCATAAAGAGTACATTTTCATCTACTATATCCGTTACCTTAGCCCAGGTAATGATGCTGCCTCGTCTTGAGGTTAACCTTACCTTCTCTCCATTGGAAATGCCCAGCTTATTAGCTGTCACTTCATTTATCTCCACATAGGATCTGGGGGATAGTTTATTCAGTCCTTCAACCCTGCCTGTCATAGTTCTAGTATGGTAATGGTATAGGACCCTGCCAGTGGTAAGGATAAATGGATACTCTGAATCTGGAACTTCCGCACTTTCCCTATGATCTATTGCCATAAATAGTCCCTTGCCCCTAGCAATCCTATCCTTGTGGAGGTACTTGGTACCTGGATGGTTAATATCAGGGCAGGGCCACTGGATCCCCTCTTCCTCTATTCTATGGTAAGTGATTCCACCATACTGGGGCACCGCAGTCCTTATTTCCTCCATTATTTCAGAAGGATGGAGATACTTCTTATTGCAGCCAAGCCTGTTCATAAGCTCCATTATTATCTGCCAATCTGGTTTGGAATCTCCAAGGGGATTTATAGCCTTCCTTACCCTTTGGACCCTTCTTTCGGTATTGGTAAAGGTTCCATCCTTTTCGGCAAAGGAGGCTGCTGGCAATACTACATCTGCTAATTCTGCCGTTTCCGTTAGGAATATATCCTGTACTACTAAGAAGTCCAGATTGGTCAAGGCCTTTCTTACATGATTTATATCTGGGTCGGAAACCATGGGGTTTTCACCCATTATATATATGAATTTGATATCCCCTTTTTCTGCTGCATGGAATATTTCGGGTATGGTAAGACCTGCTTTGCTTGGAATTTTAGTATCCCATAGCCTTTCAAACTTTTCCTGAACCTCTGGATTGAATACCTTTTGATAGCCTGGTAAATCCGCTGGTAATCCACCCATATCACAGGCCCCTTGAACATTGTTCTGTCCTCTTAAGGGGTTTACCCCTGCCGATTCCTTTCCAATGTTTCCACAAAGCATACTTAAATTGGATATGCTCATTACTGAATGGGTACCTGTAGTGTGTTGGGTTATACCCATGGCATAATAGATGCCTGCCCTTTCAGCTTTGGCATATATGAGGGCTGCCTTTATGATATCCTCTTCCTTAACACCACATATTTCAGCTACCCTGTCAGGGGTATAATCCATTATTACCTCTTTAAACTCTTCAAAGTTTTCCGTTCTCTCCTCTATGAACTTCTTATCGTGTAGGTCATTATTGATTATTACATTCATCATACCATTTAATAGGGCAATATTGGTTCCCGGCTTTATTTGAAGGAATACATCAGCATATTCCGCCAATTCAATCCTTCTTGGATCTGCCACTATTAGTTTGGCCCCATTTTTTACGGCCCGCTTCATAAAGGTTCCTATTACTGGATGGTTTTCCGTAGTATTGGAGCCTATTACAAATATAGCATCTGCATCTAGTATCTCTTCTATACTATTGGTCATGGCACCGCTTCCCAGTGTAGTTGCAAGACCTGCAACTGTAGAAGCGTGTCAGAGGCGGGCACAGTGGTCTACATTGTTAGTCCCTATTACCGCCCTAAACAGTTTTTGGAATAGGTAGTTCTCCTCATTGGTGCATCTTGCAGAAGTCAATCCTGCAAAGGCCTCAGGACCATATTGACCCTTTATTTCCTTTACCTTATTCACTATCAGCCTATAGGCTTCATCCCAGCTGGCCTCTTCAAACTTCCCATTCTTCTTTATTAGTGGGGTTTTAAGCCTATCTGGGTGGTTTATAAAGGAATAGGCAAACCTGCCCTTTACACATAGAAGTCCATTATTGGCCTTCCCTTTATAAGGCTCTACTCCTACCACCTTGTTGCCCTTTACCAATAGTTCCATTTGGCAGCCTACACCACAATAGGAACAGGTAGTTCTAACCTTATTTATTTCCCAATACCTATACTTTTCCTTCTTCTTAGGCATTAGGGCCCCTACTGGGCAGGCGGCCACACAATTGCCACAGGATACACATTTGGATGTGGCCAATCCCATATCAAAGGGGGTGACCACTTTAGTATTAAATCCCCTATTTTCCAGCCCAATGGCATCAGTACATTGAAGCTCTGAACATACCCTTACACATTTACCACAAAGGATACACTTGTTAGGATCATAGGTATAAAAGGGGTTGGAATCATCTATAGGATAGTTTTTTTTCTCCCCTACATAGCTTCCCATTTCAATCCCATACTCAAAGCAATAGTCCTGCAGTTTACAGTCCCCCGATTTGTCACAGGTTAGGCAGTCGTTGGGGTGGTTGGAAAATAGAAGGTTTAGTATATCCTTTCTGGCCCTTATAACCCTTTCACTATGGGTTTCTATTATCATCCCATCCCTTACCTTAAGGGAACAGGAAGTCTCAAGCTTGCCCCTTCCCACTATCTCCACTAAACACAGTCTGCAGGCAGCATGGGGCTCCAACCTATCATCATAGCATAGGGTAGGTATGTCTATACCTATTTTCCTACAGGCTTCAAGGACTGTAATGTTGTCCTCCACTTTGTACTTCTTGCCATTAATGGTTATTTCAGCCATTTTATTCAGCTCCTACTCCTTTTTTCTCTTCTTCTACCAACTTTTCAAATATTCCATCTAGCTCCAAAGCTTCCTTCCAACTAGCCTCAACAAACTTACCATTCACCTTCTTATAAGGGGTTTCTGGCTCATCTAAATATATAAATTCAGTCGTAAGCCTCCCTTTTAAGCAGAGGGGCCTTCCTTGGGAAGGAGCCTTGGCTCTTACAGCAATATTTTTCCCCTTTTTAGATATTACCTCAAAATTACATCCATAATCACAGGCTTTACATTTAACTCCCTTTATTTGACTATCCCATACCCTGGTCTTTCCTAAAAGTCTCCTATCCACCAGGGCCCCTACAGGACAAACCACTACACACCTATTACAGGATACACAGCTGGACTCCTCTAAGGTAAAATCACCATCGGCAACTATCCTGGTATCAAATCCCCTGCCTGCAAAGGCAAGAACTTTTCTATCATGGACTTGGGCACAGGTTCTAACACATTTGCCACAGAGGATACACTTGCTGTCATCCTTCAATATATAGGGGCTAGATGTGTCCACATAATTAGGCCTTCTGGCCCCATCATGTTCCCTAAACTTTACATCATATCTGTAGGCATATTGTTGAAGCAGGCATTCCCCTGCCTTCTGACAGGTTAGGCAGTCATTAGGATGGTTGTCTAAAAGGAGTTGCAGTATCTCCTTCCTCATATTGACCACCCTTTCCGATTCGGTGTATATTACCATTCCCTCCCTAACCTTGGTAGAGCAGGAGGTTTCAAGCTTCCTCCATCCCTCAACTTCTACCAGGCAAAGCCTACAGGCACCAGCCACCTCTAAATTTGGATCATAGCATAGGGCTGGAATGTCTATGCCTATCTCTTTAGCCGCCTGAATAATATAATAATCCTGGGGCACCGTCACCTTTTGCCCATCTATAGTAATAGTTACATTTCCCATAATAAACCTCCGTTTCTATCTCTTTATTACTGCACCTACTGGACAAACCTCCATACAGGTTCCACATTTTATACATTTTCCAGTATCTATAACATGCCTTTCCTTCACCTTGCCCTCTATACATGAAACAGGACAATTCCTAGCACATTTGGTACAACCAATACAGTCTTCGGTAATGAAAAATTCCAATAAGGCCTGACAGGAACCTGCCGGACACCTCTTCTCATAAACGTGGGCCTCATATTCATCCCTAAAGTATTTCATAGTAGATATTACTGGATTGGCAGCAGTTTGTCCCAATCCACATAGGGAACCCTCAGTTATGGTTTCGGCCAAGGATTCTAATCTATCCAAATCTTCAGGTGTACCTTCCCCATTGACTATTCTCTCCAATATCTCCAACATCCTCTTGGTTCCTTCCCTACAGGGTACACATTTGCCACAGGATTCATCTACAGTAAAGTCCAAGAAGAATCTAGCAATATCCACCATACAGTCATCTTCATCCAGTACTATCATTCCTCCAGAACCCATTATGGAGCCAAGTTTACCCAGGGAAGCAAAATCCACAGGGGTGTCCAAATGCTCCTTTGGAATACAGCCTCCTGAAGGACCTCCCGTCTGTACTGCCTTAAACTCCTTGCCATTGGGAATTCCTCCACCTATATCAAATATTATCTCCCTTAATGTAATTCCCATAGGAATCTCAACTAGGCCTGTATTCTTGATCTTGCCTCCTAAAGCAAATACTTTAGTTCCAGGGGAGTCTTCCGTTCCGATGCTCTTAAACCAATCCGCCCCCTTTAGGATAATGGCTGGAACATTGGCAAAGGTTTCCACATTGTTTATTATGGTTGGTTTACCCCACAAGCCCCTATGGGCAGTCCTGTGGATTTTGGGCCTTGGCATTCCCCTTTTACCCTCTATGGATTCCATTAAGGCAGTCCCTTCTCCACATACAAAGGCCCCGGCACCTAATCTTAACTCAATATCAAAATTGAAATCCGTTCCAAATATATTTTTACCCAATAAGCCCTTCTCCCTGGCCTGTCTTATGGCAACCTCCAGCCTATGAACAGCTACAGGATACTCAGCCCTTATATAGATAAATCCTTGATCTGCTCCTATGGCATAGCCACATATAGCCATTGCTTCTAGTACCGAATGGGGGTCTCCCTCCAATATGGACCTGTCCATAAAGGCACCTGGATCCCCTTCGTCTGCATTGCATATTACATACTTTTGGTCCGCTGGATACTTAAAGGCAGTCTCCCATTTTCTGCCCGCTGGGAATCCAGCACCACCCCTCCCCCTCAAATTTGCCTCCTTCATCAGCTCTATAACCTCCTGGGGGGTCATTTCCAATACCACCTTGGCCAAGGCCTGGTATCCATCTAAGGCAATATATTCATCTATATTTTCATAATCGATTATTCCGCAATTTCTTAAAGCAATCTTAACCTGCTTTTTGTAAAAATCTACTTCTGATACTGGCTTTATATTACCATCTTCTATGGAACCTTCATATAATAATTCCTCTACAATTTCACCCTTACATAGATGGCTATCTACTATTTTATCTATATCTTCCACCTTAATACGGCTGTAAAATATGCCTTCCGGATATATTTCAACATTAGGCCCCGTTTCACATAGTCCAAAGCAGCCAGCTAAAGTAACCTTTACATCATCTAGACCCTTTTCCCTTATCTTCTCTTCAAACACTTCCTTGATTTCCCCTGCATTGGAAGAATGGCAGCCAGGCCCCCCACATATTAAAACATGTTTTCCTGTATCCTTTTTTTGCAATCTTAATTCCATGGTCTTGAGGGTTCTTTCCTTAATCTCATTCAACTCTTGGATAGTCATCATACTCTATACCTCCAATTTACTTATACTTATTTATTATTTCTTCTATGTCATCTACAGTAAGCCTTCCATACACATCATCATTTATCATCATGACCGGTGCTAAACCACAGGCTCCCAAGCACCTAGTTGCATCGATGGAAAATTTCTTATCGGGGGTAGTTTGTCCCACATCTATTCCTAACACTTCCTTTAATTTCTCCAATATTTCTTGAGCCCCTTTTACATAGCAGGCAGTTCCTAAGCATATACCTATCTTGTATTTTCCCTTGGGTATCAGGGAAAATTGAGAGTAAAAAGTAGCCACCCCATATATTTCCGATAGGGGGATTCTTAACTCTTCAGATATCATCCTTTGAACTTCTATGGGAAGGTAGCCAAATAGATCCTGAGCCTTATGTAGTACTGCCATCAAGGCCCCCTTCTTCCCTTTGTTTTCCTTTATGAAAATTTTTAGCTCCCTTATATTTTCCTCATTAGCCTCCCAATCGAATACAAATTCCATATAAAAAACCTCCTTTGCCACCATGACAGGTGGAGAAATTAAGTATTTATATCCCTATATAGCTCATAATAAATATTGTAATATTTTACATAAAATATAAAATTTCATATAATTTAATGTTATTTTATTTGTTTATATTTGTCAATCTTATTAAGACTTTAACAATATATAACAAGTCGACCTGATTTTACTTATGTCTAAGTAGATTAGGTCGACTTTAATATAGGGAGTATTTAATGGTCATGGATTGTTTAATTTTTAACATGTAGTGGCAAAAAATATATCCTAAAGTTTTAAAATAAAACTTTAGAGATATATTTTTTCCAGTTTGATGGCCAGCACAAAAATGGTGAAATCAATTAAATTTACAAGTAAAGATTATCATAAATATATATTTATTTCAATACCTTTTTAAATTTTCAGAATATTAAGTTATTGTCACGATTTTAACATGTGTTGTACCCTTTTCTTTTCCGCCTGCCCCTTATTCAACCAGCATGCTAGGTATAGAAAAGTATCCCTCCCTGCCAAATATGATATTATGCCTGCTTATCCTGGTATAAACCCCTGCAAATTCTCCATTATACATGTAAACCCCAATATTTAATTTAAAATCCCTTACCTTAACTTCTCCATCTTCAAACTGAACAAAGGGTCTGGTATAGGGATCTATGAATTCCTGGTATAGGTAGTCCATATTCCAACATTCCCTAAGTATTCTTTCCCATTCCTCATAGGAAAAATCCCTACCAGCATTTACCCCTTGGGAGGCAAAGGAGTCCACAGGCTTTATTATATAATCATCCTTATTCTTTAAAACCTTTTCAAATACCCTTTCATCCCCTCCAAATTCATCGGTAAAGGGGATGTGGTCTTCTATGAGCCTTCTTTCCTCTTCCGATAGGAAGCTTAAAGTCTCTTCATCCCTAAGGATTTTAAATATAATCTTATTATGCATTATCTGGGATCTTAAGGAACCTATTACACATACGGCCCCATCCCTATAGGCCTCTATTAGGTCGGGTATTTCCTTGGCCCTTTCAATAAACTCTACAGTTACTATCCTCCTATATATAAGGTCTATCCTAAAATCCCCATAGTACAAGTTCCCATCCCTATACCTTAGATCCCTAGGGTCTGCAATCACCGCATTATAGCCCTTCCTCATATAGGCTTTTTTAAAGGTTTCAAACTCTGCAGTTATTCCACTTTCTGTAAAATCCACAATGGCTATATTGGGTTTATCCACTTTTTTATCATACCTATTGTATATATTCAAACTTTCCTCAACCCAGCTATCCACCAGTTCAAAATAGGAGATATTGTATCTCCCCTTCATAATCTCCATGGCTTTGGATTCCAGCAATATATTTGAAAATATATTGTCCTCATTCATGCCAGAAGTGCCGTCGGTATTTATCTCTATGAATTTAAACCTATCCCCACCCCCGTAGAATAGGTCAAACCTTCCTATGGGAATATTTATATCATAGCCAGGATCTATCAATATAAGCTCCTCTAATAATTTGGGATACTTAAATTTCCTTCTATACTCTGGGGATACTAGATACCTGTTTGTTACCTTATTAGCTATGGATATTAGGATTTTTCCTATTCTATTAAAGTTTTCAATATCCTCCCTGGTAAAAAAAATGGGTTGGTATAAAAAGGGTATAGGTTTCCCCTTGTATAGGGCATTAGATTTTGATGCCCTTTCCACAGCCCTTTTGTAATCCTCATAGTATATATCTGGATTTGATTTTATTATATCTATATATTCCTCAGTTATCCTTAATCCCTTCACCCTAATTCACCTCAACTAGATTATTCAGTATACACCAGTTTAATGCCTCTTTTTTGCCTAAATGATCCCTTTCCTCTATTATCCTATAGGGATTCTTTTTATCCATTATCATCTTTTCAAGGGGTAGAATGTATTTTACTTCTTCCTCATCTAGGCCAGCCTTTGCCAAATCTACAATCCATTTTCCTAATTCATATACCCTAATATTCTTTAGTTTTCCATCTAATCCCCTCTCATGTATGCTGCTCTTTGATTTTTTTATATCTTCCATATCTATATCCTTTATGAATTCATAGACCCTATCCATATTATCTTTATCATATAATATCCCCTTTAACAGGGCTACTGCTGATAAATTGTAGGGATAGGGGATTGCATCTATCATCCGGATTTCAATAAATTTTTTGGTCCTTACATCGGGAAAGAACATGGTCAATATATGTTCTAGTTCCTCAAGGGAATAGTTTTCAGGGTCAAATATTTCCCTGACCAATTTATTGCCGGTATAATACATTTTCCTTCCATTGTCAATAAAATAGGGGGCCTGTTTAAAATATACTGGGCATATTTTTCATATCCATAATCCCTATCAAAGGTCCCCTCCACAATACCACATCTATCCTTATCGCAGTTTTCCCATATATGGGACCTTAAACTGTATTTTTCCCACCTTTTGCCTTCAAAATAAAAGCCATTATCAAACATAGCGTATAGTATTGGCGATAGGCCATTGGCTATTTTAAACTTCTTAATATAGTCCTCTTCAGAACTATAATCTATGGCCATTTGCAAGGAGGCGGTTCCCTTCATCATATTATGGGCCCTAAAACCCTTATCCTTAAAGTATTCAAACATATAGGAATAGCGCTTTTTAGGTAAAATCTTAATATCATCTATTTTGGTTACAGGATGATAGCCTATTGTAATCAAACCTTGATTCTTTCTTTCCAATATGGGTATTATCTCCTCCAGAAAATTAAGGTATTCCCTTTCTATATGAAGAAGGCTTTTTTGAGGTAGCACACTAAATTCCAACTGGCTTCCTGGTTCAAGGCTTATTACCTTGTCTTCATTCTTCAATCCAAGAAGATACTCTCCTTCATAGGTTCCTTGCCACCCTCTTGCTTCTAATTCCTTTAAACTTTCCTCAACTCCACCTTTACCATAATATGAGATGGTCTCTAATGTATCTTTATCTATTACAAAATGTTCAAATTCCACTCCAATTCTAAAATCCCTTTCATCCTTTTCTCCAGCTCTTATATAGGATACTATTTCCTTTACTTGTTTATTGTAGTCCACCTTCTATTCCCCTCTCTTAAGTACTACTTTATATTATTTCGATTATCTAATATTCAAATACCCATTATTATAAAATTTAAAAATAAAAGTAGCTTAACTGTAACTAAGCTACTTTATTTGGTCAAGTCACATATTTGGGAATTGGTTACCTCCTGTAGATCCTGGGGACTTAATTCAATTTGCACCCCTATTTTGCCACCACTTACCACCAAGGTATCTAGATTTAAGGCAGATTCATCCAGGAAGGTTGGGTACTGTTTTTTCATCCCAATAGGGGAGCAGCCCCCTCGCACATAGCCTGTAAATTTAGTTATATCCTTTACAGGAATCATCTCTATCTTCTTTTCTCCAGCTGCCTTGGCAGCTTTTTTAAGGTCTAATTCCTCAGCTACAGGGATTATGAATACATATAATTCCCCACTATTTCCCTTGGCCACTAAGGTCTTAAATACCTCCTTCAGGTCCCTGCCTATTTTTTCCGCCACAGAAATCCCATCTATCCTTCCATCCCCTTTATCATAGGTAAGGGCCCTGTACTCTATATTTTTAGTATCCAGTATACGCATGGCATTGGTCTTTACCTTGGACATATATTCACCTTCTTTTACTTAAGTTTCCTTTTATATTATAAGCCCAGTCCCGTAAAAACTCAACTGTATTAAGCCCTTTGGGTTGTTTTGGAGAAATATAAACCCATCAATAAAAAGGCTATGCCAAATAATATTTGCATTAGTATTTCAAATCTTACATCTAGTAAGGAAATAGGTCCCATATCATTTATCCTTACAAAATAATAGGTGGGAAAAAATTTGGCTATGGTCAATACCCTATCCCCTAAAAGCTCCTGAGGCACCATTACCCCAGATATAAAGGAGGTACCTAAGGATAGGACTGTGGATATACCATTTATCACAAATTTACTCCTGGTGACATTATTGATTAAATAGGTAAGGCATAGGATTGCAAAGGATAAGGCTAGGGTGTTTATAACATATATATGAAAATTTATTACTCCTATATATTTCCCCTTTATAAGGACACAACCCAAAATAAATATTAAAGTGATAACACTGGCTACTGACAGTTGTCCTAAATAGATCTCCCTATTAAAATCTAAAAATCTCTTGGAGGATATCATTCTCCTGTTTTTTATATTGGGGTCTGTAAAATCTGCCATTACCAAACCTAGCACCGCTATATATATGGCCATTATTACATAGCCTGTAAAGTTGAAATAATACCTGAACCATTCACCAATACCTTCACCCGTACCCTTATGGCCCTCCTTTATCAGCTGGACATGGATTTTTTCATCTAATGCTGCCTTCATACCCTCCAAATCAAATTTCCCTACCTCATAGGTGGCATTGGCAAATAGGAGGAATTTGTTTATTTGATTCTGAATCTGTATGGATTCAGCCCTCCTATCATCCCTATATACCTCAAGGGCTTTTTCCTTATTTATCACCCTTTCCTCAAAATCCTCAGGAATCACTATTATGGCGTCTGCTATTTCCAAAAAAATCTGCTCCCTTATAGCTTCCTCCCCTGGCCCAACCTCCACTATATTGTTTTTGTCTTCCAAATATTCCTTTAAACCATTGGATAATTGGCTATTGCTATTATCTACTATTCCAATATCCAATTTGGTCTCTATGAAACTTGCCTCCCCTTGGGTAGAATTTGAACTGTTTATAATGGATAATATAAAAAATATTATGGTGTAGGCAATAATAGTCCATTTATTCCTTAAGGCTATCTTTATAAAATACCTATATACTGTCATAGTTTCGTCCCCTTATAAACATATAGGAAGAGAATAGGAGTAGTATTGAATACAGAGTTAATAATAGAGCCCCTTCCCTTACGCTTTTAGTGCTTCCCAATAGGTTAATCCTATACAGGTTATTGCTTATAATGGAGATGGGGTTTATCCCGCCTAAAATAGGCATTTTTTTGTCTATTATTACCTTAATATCCGGACTCATCATTCCTGCTAAAAAGGATAGGAATAGGGTGGTTGCTATGGCCATTAGATTTTTTACCCCATGGCTCTTTCTATTGGAGGCGCCAATTAATATGCCAAGGGAAGTTCCTAATAGGTTTCCTAAAAATATAAATAGACTACTGTATTTGATCTCATTAAATAATTGTAGCTTTAAAGCATGTTTAATGAATAAAATCAATACTCCATTGGCAAATAGGTTGAGTGCTAGGGCCACTATTACCCCTGCTATTAGGAAATTATACTTCTTTAATGGGGTAATGTTGATCCTGGCCCCTATATGGGATAGATTAGCCTGGATTAAGCTGACGGCTACAATTCCAGCAAATACCCCATAGGTGGAAACCATGGCAATCAGGGAATAAAAGATGATAACTATCATATTTGCCTCCTGATTTTTGTTCAATATATAATCCACCTGAAAATCGTAGTTTTCAAGGGGCCTGTTTAATCTCTCCATCTGCCTTATCTGTTCCAGTATCTCCTTTATAATGGTCTGGTTTATACCTGATTTATTCACTATTAGATTTAGATCCCCGTCTATAAAGCCCTTAATTTCTTCATCTATTAATTTTTCCTCAGCCTGATCCCGGGAAATTGTATGGACCTTTAGTATATCAATCTCTTCCAGTATATATTGGATAGGGTTGCCCTCCTCTATCCCAATATCTATATCCTTAAAATCCATATTCATTATCCCACTAAAGGCCACATAGAAAAAACCAGACAGTATTATGGGATATAGCAGGCTCCAGAATACAAATCCAAAATCCCTAAAGAGGTTTTTCCCTTGATATATACAATTTCTAAATAGGCTCTTCATATCAATCCCTAAGCTCCTTTCCTGTCAACTCCAGAAATACATCGTTCAGTGTAGGCAATTGGCTATGAAGCTTGGTATATATCAGCTCCTTCTCCTTTATGAATTCCAGTAGCTTGGTCAAGTTGTTGATACCGCTTTCAAATTTTATAATATATTCCTCCCCATCCCTTTCTATATCTATTACATGGGGCAGGCCCTTCATCTCTGAAAGTTCTTCATCTGAGATTGAGGTAAAGGAAACTACTACCTTTTCCGATGTGGTTATCATGGCCTTTAATTCTTCCTTGCTTCCAGAAACCAAATCCTTGCCATTATCCATAATTACTATCCTTTTACACAGCATCTCTGCCTCTTCCAGGTAATGGGTAGTGTATATTATGGTGCTGCCTTCTTTATTCAATTCCTTTATTCCATTTAGGATGAAGTTCCTACTCTGGGCATCCACTGCCACAGTAGGTTCATCTAAAAAGATCAATTTAGGCTTATGGGCTATTCCACAGGCTATATTAAGCCTTCTCTTTAATCCACCGCTTAATTTCTTAGGATAAAATTTTACATAATCCTTTAATCCCACAAATTCTATGGCCTCATCCACATACCTTCTCCTTAAATGCTTATCATCTACATATAGGCCACAAAAATAGTCTACATTCTCCCTTACCGTCAAATTTTCAAATACAGAAACCTCCTGGGGAACCAAGCCTATTTTTTGTTTAATATCATAGGCATCAGGGGTCATCTTCCTGCCAAATACCTCTACCTCCCCTTTGTCAAAGCTTAGTAAGGACAGTATACAGTTTATGGCTGTAGTCTTCCCGCAGCCATTGGGGCCTAGAAGGCCTAGAATCTCTCCCTCCTCCACCTCCATATTGAAATGGTCCAGGGCTATCAATTCCTTATATCTTTTTACTAAATTTCTAACCTTTACCACCATTTACACCACTCCCCTACTTATTTACAAGACCATTATATGTCTTTAAATTTTTTCCTTGTAGTGTATAAAGTTATCATTTGATGTGACATATGTCATAACTTGAATTGTATTTGTTGATAAAGGTTAGTATAATTAAAATACCAGTTAAAATCCTAGGGGGAATTATAATGAGAAGGTTATGGGAAAAGTCCCTGAACATAGTCTTTTGTTTATACAATACTTACAATATGAACCCCAATGAAAACTTGGCTTTTCATTTTATAATAAGCATCATATTTTCCCTGGCCTTAGATCTATTCAATGATAAAAGGATAAAAATTCCAGTCTATATCTTCTTCTTTATAATGTGCCTTTCCCATCCCCTGTTCACCTTCTATCTGCCCCTAATCTTATACAATATGTATTTGGATTTTGGAAAGTATGCCCTAATTAGCCTTCCCTTTATATTTATAGCTTTTTCTCCCCTAAATCTTTTCATATCCCTTTTATCAATCTATATTGCAGCCATGACAAAGGAATATAAGATCCTCTTTGAAGAGAACAAGATAGTAAGGGATGCATTGAAGGAGGATGCCCTATATCTGCAAAAGTACAATGAACAGCTTAAAATAGACAGGGAGAAGAATATTCAAATTGCTATACTTACGGAAAGAAACAGAATTGCAAGACAGCTCCATGATTCAATAGGCCATGGAATAAGCAGCAGTATACTACAGGTGGAGGCCTTGAAATTCATAACCACTGAAGACAAGGTTTTGGAAAGATTGGATGTCCTTCAAGAGACCTTAAAAAGGGGAATGGAGGATATAAGAAATAGTATCCACAACCTATATAATGAATCCCTGGATTTGGAAAGGCAAATTGAAAAACTATGTAGCCACACCCCTAGTCTGGATATTGAATTCATATATAAAATAGAAGGAGATTTAAGCTATGATTTAAAGTTCGATATATTATCGGTGGTTAGGGAAGGAATTACCAACTGTGTAAGGCATTCCAACGCCACTAGATTAAAAATAAGTATACTAGAGCAGCCAAAATTTTATACAATAATAATAAAGGATAATGGAAGGAATTTTGATGAAAAAGCCTTAACTTCCACCAAAGGCATTGGCCTTGTTTCCATCAAGGAAATAGCCTATAAACACGGTGGATTTGTAAATTATAAGTTTGATGATGGCTTTAAAATCCATTTAACTTTAATGAAGGAGTAATAGGTATGAATATTATAATTATAGATGATGACCCTCTGGTAGTGGAATCCCTGAAAACCATTATAGAGGCCAATGGAATTGAGATACTGGCTGTTGGCTATGATGGTAAGCAAGCTTACCAGCTTTATAAAAAATATAAGCCGGATTTAATCCTCATGGATATAAGGATGGAGGGATTAAGCGGCCTAGATGCAGCCAAAAATATATTGGATATGGATCCAGGGGCTAAAATACTCCTTATTACCACCTTCCAGGATGATGAATACATAGGAGCAGCCCTTTCCCTAGGCTGTAAGGGCTATATATTAAAGCAAAATATTAAGGGGATAATTCCTGCCATCAATGCAGTCTATTCTGGAAATCTGGTATTCGATTCAAAGATAGTATCCAATATTAAAAAATATTCCAAAAGGGAAGATATGGACATAGGCCTATCCCATAGGGAATTGGATATCCTCCTTTTGGTGGCGGAGGGATTAAACAATAGGGAGATTGCAGAGAGGTTATTCTTAAGTGAAGGAACTGTAAGAAACTATATTTCCAATATGCTAAATAAATTATCCCTTAGGGACAGGACTCAGCTGGCCATTTATTATTATAAGAAGAAGTACGGGGTGGAGGAATATAATAACCAATAAACCAATAATACTAGATCTTCTACTCATAAATCTGTCCTTTATCCTTTAAAGCTTTTATGCTCCTATTAATTTGAATTAATTTTATTAATAAATATATGAATGCTATTCCTAATAATACTAATAATATATAATCCTACTTAACCCCATCACCCCTAATACTCCATAGAGTAAATTGAAATATTGGCTTTTCAATAAAAATTGTCATCATTATAAGGAATAAAATAAAGATCTCACCATATATCAATGGCTTCCTTATCTCTTTTAATCTATATATCTTATCTTCAATATTAGAATAAATGTCAAAGGGTTTCCCATCATTTTTCTTCTCTAATATTAATAGTTCTCTATTGATCATTCCTTTCGATGTGGCAATTTTACCTCTCTTGTTTGCAAATGGTCGAAGTCTTGCTTTTCCCCAGGAAAACTGTCCCACATTTATTGGCTTTTCATAATATTTAATTCCTATCTCCTCTAAGAATTCTTCATATTCTTTTAATTCTTCATAGCTCTTATTTCCTACATAATCTATGGCATATTGATATTCACTGGATTTGCAGTTTTTGAAAGTATAAAAAAATCTTCCCACATCAACTAGCTGAAGTCCTTTCTTTGCCATTTGATTTAACCAATTTTCTTGACTTTCCACTGGGTTTAAAAATATTTTAAATGTCTTCTTCATCATGGCCACCGCCTTCCACAATTTCAATAGCTATATCATATATTTCCTTTAACCTCTTCATCTCCTCTTCTACCTGGACACGCCCTAATTCAGTTATTACATAATCTTTTTTTCTTTCTTTAGGATTTACTGGACATGGCTCTATCCATTTTTTCTTTGCTAGGTTATTAATTGCTCCATAAAGGGTTCCTGGTCCAAATAC
>JAAYEM010000091.1 GCA_012728725.1 Tissierellia bacterium
ATAAAACAAAATATGAAGAATAGGTTTCAATTTCCTAATAAGGACCACATATTTGGAACGGATCAATATGGAAGGGACGTATTTGCCAGGATAATATTTGGTTCTAGAATTTCTTTGTCCATGGGATTGATAACTGTAATATTTTCCCTGGCTATTGGTACCGTTATAGGATCTGCAGCTGGCTACTATGGAGGTAAAATAGACAATGCTATTATGAGGATTATGGACGTATTCTTGGCGATTCCTGAAATGCTCATGGCCATATCTATAGTGGCTGCTTTAGGATCTGGGATGGCAAATTTATTAATAGCTATGGTAATATCTAACGTTCCAAAGTTTTCCAGGATTGTTAGGTCATCAATCCTATCTATAGTGAATCAAGAGTTTGTGGATGCTGCTAAAGCTTGTGGTGCTACTGATAGAAGAATTATACTAAGACATATAATACCCAATGCAATAGGGCCTATTATTGTACAAGCTACACTGAGCATAGCCCAAATCATAATAAATATATCCAGTTTAAGTTTCCTTGGCCTTGGGGTAAAGCCTCCTGCTCCAGAATGGGGAACCATGCTGGCAGAAGGGAAGACCCAGATGATGTATTACCCTTATTTAGTAATAATACCAGGTCTTGCAATAGTGATCACTGTAACGGCACTAAATTTGGTAGGAGATGGATTAAGGGATGCACTTGATCCTAAATTGAAAAATTAGAATCCAGATTCTTTAGATAGGAGTGAGATTGTGGCTGAAAAACTACTTGAAATAAAGGATTTGAATGTGATTTATGAAACCGATGAAGATACTGTGTATGCAGTTAATGGGTTGGATTTAGAAGTAAATAAGGGTGAGACCCTAGGGCTAGTAGGAGAAACGGGTGCGGGTAAAACTACAACAGCCCTTAGTATAATGAGGCTACTGCCAGAAAAGGTAGGTTACATAAAAAAGGGAGATATTATTTTGGATGGTATAGATATAGTCAATGCATCGGAAGATGAGATGAGGTCAATAAGGGGAAATATAGTTTCTATGATCTTTCAGGATCCAATGACCAGTTTAAACCCTGTTATACCAATTGGTGATCAAATAGCAGAGGCGTTGGAATTCCATAGGAAGGATTTAAATGGAAAGGAAATATCCGATAAGGTGGATGATATATTAAACCTGGTAGGAATTCCCCCTTCAAGAAAACATGAATATCCTCATCAGTTTTCTGGAGGAATGAAGCAGAGAATAGTTATAGCCATTGCACTGATTTGTGAACCTAAGCTTCTTTTAGCCGATGAGCCTACTACTGCACTAGATGTAACGATCCAGGCCCAGGTATTGGAAATGATGAGGGAATTAAAGGAAAAACTAAATACAGCAATGATATTGATAACCCATGATATGGGAGTGGTAGCTGAAAACTGTGACAGGGTTGCTATTATGTATGCAGGAGAAATTGTGGAAATGGGTACAATTGAGGATATATTTGAAGGGAAATTCCATCACCCATATACAGATGGGTTATTTGGTTCTATTCCAGATTTGACTAAACCTACAAGAAGGCTTAAAACCATAAAGGGTTTAATGCCTGACCCAACGGATTTACCCTCTGGATGCTACTTCCATCCTCGTTGCGAAAAAGCAATGGATATATGTAGGAAAGAGAGACCAAAAATATGTAGGAATAATGGCCATATGATTAAGTGCCACTTATTCAGTGATAATTTTGGAGTATAAAGTAAAATCTATGAAAGGAAGGAATATATGAATATGCCTTTAATTGAAACTAAAAACCTAAAAAAATACTTCAAAACAACTCAAGGAGATCTACATGCCGTTGATAATGTAAATTTAACCATCCAAAGAGGACAAACATTGGGGGTAGTAGGGGAATCTGGATGTGGCAAAACTACCCTGGGAAGAACTATTATAAGGCTTACGGAAGCTACAGATGGGGAAATATTGTATGAAGGGAAGAACATATTAAACTATAATTTTAAGGAAATGCGGGAAATGAGAAAGAAGATGCAGATAATATTTCAAGACCCTTATGCTTCCCTAAATCCTAGAATGACTGTAGGTGAAATTATTGCTGAGCCTATTAAGGTTTGTAAGACTATAACTAATAAAAATGAGTTGGAAGATAAGATAAATGAATTGATGGAGGTAGTTGGCCTTGCCAATAGGCTAATCAACTCCTATCCCCATGAATTGGACGGGGGAAGAAGGCAGAGAATTGGTATAGCTAGAGCCTTGGCTTTAGATCCCACATTTATTGTTGCCGATGAGCCAGTTTCAGCATTGGATGTATCAATTCAAGCCCAAATATTAAATCTGTTGATGGATTTGCAGGAAGAAAGAGGATTTACATATATGTTTATTACCCATGATTTAAGTGTAGTTAAACATATTAGCGATGAGATAATGGTTATGTACTTAGGGC
>JAAYEM010000092.1 GCA_012728725.1 Tissierellia bacterium
GGTTACTTCCTTATCTTTATTCTCCCCAACAATTGTCCCTATTAGGGCCCCTTTATTGGTCCTATAGGTGGAAAGGCCTAAGGAAGAAAACTCCTTTTCAATAAAATCTATGGCCCTAGATGTATTCCCTGAAGGGCTTGGAATATTTAGTAGCTTTTCCAGCCTGTCTATTACATAGTCCATATCCAATTTCATATATAAACCTCCTTTGATTATTTGATTACCAACAATACTATGATACTACATTTTCTCTAAAATTAAAATTTTTTGCCATAATACTTTTAAATTATAGTATAATGATTGTAATATCCATGTAGTATATATAATGGGAGTTGGTTTTGGTGTTAAAGGAAGTATCTGCTGGTGGGGTCGTTATATTTGGCAATGCCATATTGCTATTGAAAAAATTTAATGGGGATTGGGTACTACCCAAGGGAAGGGTTAAGGAGAATGAGGATATAGAGGAGGCAGCCCTAAGGGAAGTTTTTGAAGAAAGCGGGGTTAAGGCTGAAATAGTTAGATATATAGGCAAGGTAAATTATACCTACAGGAGCCTGATAAATAACCAAACCATAGATAAAACAGTCCATTGGTTTCTTATGAAAACCAATAGTATGGAATCCGTTCCCCAAAAAAGGGAGGGTTTTGCAGAGGCCTCCTTTGTTCATATAGATAAATCGGCAGACATGGTCAGGTATGATGACGAAAAGAAGGTTATAAAAAAGGCAATAAAATTAATATAATTGTGAATTAGGAGAGATAGAATGTCTTTTTCATCAACAACCAAAAATGAATTATCTAGATTACCCATAGAGAGTAAGTGTTGTGCTGTAGCGGAAATGGCAGCCATTGTCCGTATGACTGGCACTATTCAAATAACTAAAGGCAATAAAATAGCTTTAAAATTCTCCACTGAAAATGCTGCCATAGCCAGGAGGATATTTAGCCTGCTCAAGATTTTATATAACACCGATGTAGGAGTAATGGTAAGGAGAAATAGGCAATTAAAGAAAAAGAATAGCTATATAATAGTAGTAGATAGGACGGATATAACTGAAAGGATATTAAAGGATGCAGGCTTCTTAAAAGAGGGGGATAGTAGCTACTATAATATTGATTATAGGGTTCCAAAAGCCCTAATAGAAAATAGATGCTGTAAAAGGGCCTATATAAGGGGTTCCTTTTTAGGGGGAGGCTCCATTAGCAATCCGGAAAAGACCTACCATTTAGAATTTGTCACCAATAATAGGGACTATGGGGAAGATCTCTCCAATATAATAAACTCCTTCGGTTTAAATTCTAAAATAGTCATCAGGAAGGAAAACTATGTAGTATATGTAA
Organism: Tissierellia bacterium; assembly: GCA_012728725.1. Taxonomy (GTDB): domain Bacteria; phylum Bacillota; class Clostridia; order Tissierellales; family Tepidimicrobiaceae; genus JAAYEM01. The sequence goes on from JAAYEM010000092.1 coordinate 1,342, forward strand.
AGGAAGGAGAGCAAATAGTAGATATATTAAATATTATGGGTGCCCACCAGGCCCTATTGAAATTTGAGGACATTAGGGTTTTAAAGGATATGAGGAATAATATCAATAGGCTGGTAAACTGTGAAACTGCCAATTTAAGCAAGACCATAAATGCCTCTATGAAGCAGGTGGAAAATATAGAATATATAGATAGGAAAATTGGAATTGATAGCCTTCCCAAAAACTTACAAGAGTTGGCCCGATTAAGACTAGAATACAGGGAGGCTAGTTTAAAGGAACTTGGGGCCATGCTGGATCCCCCTGTAAGCAAATCTGGGGTGAACCATAGGTTTAGAAGGATAGAAGGGATAGCAGCCAAATTAAGGGAAGAGGAAAACAAATAGATAAATCCCTTCAATGAAGGGATTTATCTATAGAAAAGCTTGCCTATCTATTACATTTTCTATTAGGGATAGATCTATTACCCTAAAATCATCCAGAACCTCTTCAGGCCAATTAGGAGTAGGCCTATTGCTTATAAATTTCTTTACTGTTGCAATACTTTCCTCTACTATCATCAAACTGTCATAATCCATAGTATACCTATCCTTACTTATCATTATGGTCTTATAGGGGGTCTCATTGGGTTTGACACTACCTGATAAAGGGTGAGTTAGTAGCTTATGCCCCTGGTGGATCTTATCCCTTACATATTCCAATACATCTAAGTAAGTAAAATTCTCATCATATACTATTTCAAATGTATCCTTGTATTTGTCATATACATATCTGTTATTGGTCACTATTATATTTTTCATATCCTACCTCCAAAACTTTTATATGTATATTCTACCATAAAAGTGGGATTAATATAGAATAATTTATTCTAAATACCTAGCAGTCTCCCACCAAGTTGGGAGTTTTTTTTATTTGTATTTATGGTAGAATTAATATATAAATACGTATATACGTAAGGAAGGATTAGATTATGGATAATAAATTTGTTCATCTCCATGTGCATACTGAATACAGTCTATTAGATGGGTCTTGTAAGATAGGAGAGCTGTTAGATAGGACAAAGGAATTGGGCATGGATTCCATAGCCATCACCGACCATGGAGCCATGTTTGGTGTGGTCCAGTTCTATAAGGAGGCCCATAAAAGAGGAATAAAACCAATACTGGGTTCAGAGGTATATATTGCTGTAAATAAGTATACGGAAAGGGAGCCAAAGGATAAAAAGCAGTACCACCTGGTACTATTGGCAGAAAATAATAGGGGCTATCAGAATTTGATGAAGATAGTTTCCGAGGGATATATAAATGGTTTCTATTATAAGCCCAGGGTGGACCATGAGGTACTGGAAAAATATAGTGAAGGAATCATAGCCTTAAGTGCCTGCCTGGCAGGGGAGGTACAGGAGCATTTACTAAATGGCAATTATGAAAGGGCTAAGGAGATAGCCCTTAAGTATAACAGCATATTTGGCCCAGGTAATTTCTTCTTGGAACTTCAGGACCATGGAATGAGGGAGCAGAAACATATAAATGAGGAGCTAATAAGAATTAGCAATGAGACAGGGATTCCCCTGGTGGCCACCAATGATGTCCATTATTTAAGAAGGGAAGATGCCCTAGTCCACGATGTCCTCTTATGTATACAAACAGGCAAAACCATAGATGATACGGATAGGATGAAGTTTCCAACGGATGAATTCTATTTAAAATCCTATGAAGAGATGGCAAGTATATTTGGCTATAAAAAGGAGGCCTTAGAAAATACGGTAAGGATAGCTGAAAGGTGCAATGTTACCCTAGACTTTGACACCCTTCACTTGCCTAAGTATGAAGTTCCAGAAGGATATACCAATGTGGAATATTTGAGGAAATTATGTATAGAGGGCTTGCAGAAAAGGTATGAGCTTATCACTCCAGAGATAGAGGAAAGGTTTAATTTTGAATTCAATACCATAGTTGAAATGGGCTATGTAGACTATTTCCTAATAGTATGGGATTTTATCAAATTTGCCAAGGATAAGGGGATAATGGTAGGCCCTGGCAGGGGCTCTGCTGCAGGAAGTATTGTATCCTATGCCCTAGGCATAATAGATATAGATCCCTTAGAGTATGATCTATTGTTTGAACGCTTTTTAAACCCAGAAAGGGTATCCATGCCGGATATAGATATAGATTTTTGTTATGAGAGAAGAGAGGAAGTAATAGACTATGTGGTTAAAAAATACGGGGAGGATAGGGTAGCCCAGATAATCACCTTTGGTACCATGGCAGCCCGGGGGGCTATAAGGGATGTGGGCAGAGCCATAAATATGCCCTACGGGGAAGTGGACTATATTGCCAAGCAGATTCCCATGGAGCTGGGCATGACCATTTCAAAGGCCTTGGAGGTAAATAAGACCCTAAGGGAGCTTTATGAAAGCAGGGAAGAGGTAAAAAACCTAATAGATCTGGCCCTAGCAGTAGAGGGATTACCCAGGCATACCTCTACCCATGCAGCGGGGGTGGTTATTTCCAAAGAGCCTATCCATACCTATGTACCCCTGGCTAGGAATAACGACTCCATAACCACCCAATTCGATATGATAGAATTGGAGGAATTGGGCCTACTAAAGATGGACTTTTTAGGTCTAAGGACCCTAACTGTTATCCGGGATGCAGTAGATTTAATAGAGAAGAACCATGGAGTAAAAATAGATTTTTCCCAGATAGATTATGATGATCCAAAGGTTTTGGAGATGTTTGCAAAAGGGGAAACCTTGGGGGTTTTCCAATTTGAGTCGGCAGGTATGAGGCAGTTTTTAAAGGAATTGAAACCAAATATGTTTGAAAACCTGATAGCGGCCAATTCCCTATTTAGGCCAGGGCCCATGAACCAGATTCCCCAGTATATTGCCAATAAAAACAATCCTGAAAATATAGAATACCTTCATCCAAAGTTAAAGCCCATTCTAGAGGTAACCTATGGCTGCATTGTTTACCAAGAGCAGGTAATGCAGATTGTAAGGGATATAGCTGGCTTTACCATGGGTGGTGCAGACCTGTTAAGGCGGGCCATGGGCAAAAAGCACATGGATGTAATGGAGAAGGAGAGGAAGCGGTTTATATACGGGGAGACCAATGATAAGGGAGAGGTAATAATAAAGGGGGCCCTTAGGAATGGGGTAGATGAAAAGACAGCCAATAAGATATACGATTTAATGCTGGACTTTGCCAAATATGCCTTCAACAAATCCCATTCCGCTGCCTATGCAGTAGTAGCCTACAGGACAGCCTGGCTTAAATATTATTATCCAGTAGAGTTTATGGCAGCCCTTATAAGCAGTGTAATGGGGGATACCAATTCCGTTTCCCTTTATGTTCAAGAGTGTAAGAGGTTGGGAATTGAGATTCTCCCTCCCGATATAAATGAGTCCTACAAGAAGTTTACCGTAGTAGATGGGAAGATAAGGTTTGGATTAATGGCGGTAAAGAATGTGGGGGAGAAATTCATAGAGGCTATAATCAAGGCCAGGGAAGATGGCCCCTTTACCAGCTTTACCGATTTCTGTGAAAGGATAGAGAATATAGACCCCTCAGTTATGAATAAGAGGGCAGTAGAAAGTTTAATAAAATGCGGTGCCATGACTAGTCTAGGAGGGAACAGGGCCCAGCTATTGGCCATATTTGAAAAGGTAATGGATGGCATCCATGCCGATAGGAAGAGGAATATTCCCGGCCAATTTTCCATGTTTGACACCCTGGATAGCCATATAAATAAGGACAATCTGCCAGACTTAAAGGAGTTTCCTGAAAGGAATCTACTGGCCATGGAAAAGGAAGTACTAGGCATATATATTAGTGGCCATCCCTTGAAACCCTATGAGGAGGAACTTAGAAGGATATCCACTATAACTACTTCAGAACTATTTCAGGCCCAGGAGCAAATGGAGGATGCACTGGTTGAAGATATGGATGGCAAATGGGTCACCATTGGAGGGATAATCACTTCCAAGAAGAATAAGATTACCAAGAACAACAATATGATGGCCTTTATCACCTTAGAGGATCTATATGGCACTGTTGAATGTATTGTTTTTCCCGCCACCTATGATAGGTATAATAGATTAATAGAAGAGGACAGCCTAGTAGTTGTGGAGGGGAGGATAAGCCTATCTGAGGAGGATGAACCTAAAATCCTATGTGAAAAGATATCCAGTTTAGTAAAATATAAAAAGGAGAAATTGTATTTAAAGATTTCCAAGGGAAAACCCATAAATACCTTTAATTCTATAAAGAATATACTTTCCAAATACAAAGGGGATACTCCAGTATACGTATACATGGAGGAAAATAGAAAAACGGTTGTGGCCCAAAGGGATTTGTGGGTCAATATAGAGAAAGAATCTCTATTTGATGAACTAAGGCAAATATTAGGGAAGGATAGTGTTAAGGTTTCCTAATGTTAGGCATTAAAGCTTCTATTTATGGTTAGGAAAATATTAGCAGATACTTTGATGGTAAGGAGAGTGCTAAAATGTGGACTGCAGTTTATTTAGCTACCGGTTTAGATGCAGCCAATGAAGTTGAAAAGAGATTACAGGAGGAAGGCTTCCTAGTAAAGAAAAGGCTTTTTACCAAAGAAGGAGATGAGGAACTGTATGAAATACTGGCTCCTGAATTTGAAGCCGATGATATACGGTCAGTACTATTTGATCTAGGCATAATCTAATACTTTATAAGGAGGAAGGACATGAAGACCATAGGAGTTTTAACCAGTGGAGGAGACGCTCCAGGCATGAATGCTGCTATTAGGGCCGTAGTACGCACATCCATATACAATAAGGCAAGGATTTTAGGGATAAAGCAAGGCTATAATGGACTATTAAATGGGGATATAGAGGAGATGAACCTATCTTCTGTGGCAGACATAATCCATAGGGGAGGCACCATGCTTAGGTCTGCCAGGTGTGATGAGTTTAAGACGGAAAGAGGTATCAATAAGGCATTAAACATCATCCAAGTATTTGGAATAGATGGATTGGTAATATTAGGTGGAGATGGAACCTTTAGGGGGGCAAAGAATTTAAAGGATGCGGGAGTACCTGTAGTATGTATTCCCTGTACCATAGACAACGATATGGGCTATACCGACTACACCATAGGCTTTTTTACTGCAGTGGAAACGGTAGTAGATGCCATTAGCAAAATAAGGGACACCTCCACCTCCCATGGCAGGGCCAATATAGTTGAAGTTATGGGAAGGGAATGTGGGGATATAGCCCTTTATGCAGGTTTGGCAGGAGGTGCAGAAAGCATAATTGTACCTGAAATTGAACCCGACATAGATGAGGTCTGCAGGAAGATAATCCAGGGCAGAAATAGGGGCAAACTCCACCATATAATAGTTTTGGCAGAAGGGATTGGCAATGCCTATCAGGTAGCTAAGGAGATTGAGGATAAAACTGGGGCAGAAACCAGGGTTACCATATTAGGCCATATCCAAAGGGGGGGCACACCAACCTCCTTTGATAGGATTATGGCCAGCAAGATGGGCAATATGGCAGTGGAGCTACTGCTGTCCAATCAGTTTGGAAAGGCTATAGGCATTAAATGCAATCAGATAATAAACGTGGATTTAGATGAAGCCTTAAATAGTGAAAAGGTATTTGATAAACAAATGTATGAAATAACTAAAATACTTTCAATATAAAGAGGTGGGAATATGAAAAAGACAAAAATTGTTGGCACCATTGGACCAGCATCTGAAAGGGAAGAGGTATTAAGGGAGCTCTTCTTAAATGGATTAAATGTGGCCAGGCTTAATTTTTCCCATGGCAGCCATGAGGAACACAAAAGAAGGATTGATACCATTAAAAAATTAAGGGATGAATTAGATATACCCATTGGAATAATGCTGGATACCAAGGGACCAGAGATCAGGCTGGGAACTTTTAAAGATGGGGAGATAGAGCTGGAAACTGGGGATACTTTTACCCTAACTACCAGGGATGTAATAGGGGATAGTACAATAGTTAAGGTTTCCTATGAGGGACTGGCCAGGGATGTGGAAAAGGGCCATAGGATCCTTATAGATGATGGACTGGTAGAGCTGGAGGTAGTGGAAATAATAGGTGGTAACGATATAAGGTGTCTTGTTCTCAATGGTGGGACATTAAAGGACCATAAGGGCGTAAATGTACCAAGTGTATCCATAAATTTACCTGCAATAACTAAAAAGGATATAGAGGATATTAAATTTGGTATAGAAAATGATGTGGATTTCATAGCAGCCTCCTTTATAAGGAAGGCATCCGATGTATTGGAGATAAGAAGGATATTGGAAGAAAATAATGGAGACCATATAGACATAATATCCAAGATAGAAAATCAGGAAGGGGTAGACAATATAGACGAAATAATAGAAGCCTCCGATGGAATAATGGTGGCAAGAGGGGATCTGGGGGTGGAAATGTTGGCAGAGGAAATCCCCCTTATCCAAAAGGAGATTATCAAAAAATGTAATAGGGCAGGAAAGCCAGTTATTACTGCCACCCAGATGTTGGATTCCATGATGAGAAACCCAAGGCCTACCAGGGCTGAGGTAACAGATGTGGCCAATGCCATTTTAGACGGTACTGATGCCATAATGCTGTCAGGGGAAACCGCTGCGGGCAAATATCCTATAGAGGCTGTAAAGACCATGTATAATATTGCAGTCAGAACGGAAGCCTCCTTGGACTATGTAGAAATATTTAGGGCCAGGGCCAGAGAAAAGGATGTATCCACTACCAGCGCTATAAGCAAGGCAACCTGTACTACAGCAGAGGACTTAAAGGCCAGTGCCATAATAACAGCCACATCATCAGGCTATACATCCAGGGCAGTATCCAAGTACAGGCCCAGGGCCCCAATAATTGCAGCCACCACCACCCAAAGGGTAATGAGGAAACTATCCCTGGTTTGGGGAGTCTATCCTGTCCTATCTAAGGAGAGCAGTGGTACTGACGAGGTAATAGAGCTATCTATCCATTCTGCCATGAAGAAGGGATATATTAAAGAGGGAGATCTAATAGTAATAACTGCCGGTATACCTGTGGGCGTATCTGGTACTACCAATTTAATAAAGGTCCATACCATAGGGAAAGTGCTACTGCAGGGTACTGGAATAGGTAAAAAGTCCATTTCTGGCCAGGTATGTATAGGTAGTACCAGGGATGAACTACATGGCAAATTCAAAAAAGGCCATATTCTAGTAAGCCAATCTACCGATAAGGATATGGTAGAATTTATGGAGAATGCTGCAGCCATAATAGTAGAGCAAGGTGGCTTGACCTCCCATGCAGCCATAGTTGGATTACATTTTGATAAGCCAACCATAGTTGGTGCCAAGGATGCCACCAGGATTTTGAAGGATGGAGAAATAGTTACGGTAGATGCTGCATCAGGACTGGTATATAAGGGAGAGGCAAGAGTTCTATAGGAGTGGATATTATGGGAAATACAACAAGCATAAGGGTAAGGTATCAGGAAACGGACCAGATGGGAGTAGTGTATCATGGCAACTATTTTACCTGGTTCGATATAGGAAGGACGGAGTTCTTTAGAAATATGGGCATGGTATATACCCGCCTAGAGGAGGAAGGCATCCTCTTACCTGTAATAGAGGCCCAGTGCAGGTATATAAAGCCAGCCAAATATGATGATGAGATAATAATAAATACTAAACTGGTGAAACTAAAGGGAGTAAGGTTGGAATTTGAATACAGTATATACAGAAAGGAAGACAATGAATTGTTGGCAGAAGGGCGTACTGTCCATGCTTTTGTAGACAAGGATTTAAAACCTATTAATTTCAGAAAGAAGTATAGGGAAATTTGGGATAGGCTGGGAGAAAATATATGAAAAAACTTATTCTATTATTCATCCTAATACCCATATTGGAGTTATATACCATTATTAAGGCCTACCAGGCTGTTGGATTCTGGGCCACTCTCATGCTTTTGCTATTGACAGGATTAATAGGCTATTATTTGGCAAAGACAGAGGGTAGGCTGGTCCTAAGAAATATTATTAAAGAGATAAGGCAGGCCCATATACCTGGAGATGAACTTTTAAATGGATTCTGTATTCTAATTGGGGGGCTTTTACTCCTCTTTCCTGGAATGCTATCAGATCTAATGGGTATAACTTTAATATTCCCTGGAACAAGGAAGTATTGGAAACAATATATTATAAGAAAAATTGAAAAAATAATCAGCAAGGGTTATACTAATATTGTTATCAAATGGTAGGGGGGTCAAGTATGGAAAAGAGGATTTTAGGCAGGACTAATTTTGAGGTATCGGTAATAGGCTTTGGAGGCATACCCATCCAAAGGGTGGATAAGGATACTGCCATTGACATAATAGAAAGGGCCAAGGCCACAGGCATTAACTTTATCGATACTGCAAGGGCATATACTAATAGCGAATCCTTAATAGGATATGGTTTGGAAAAGGCTGGCAGGGAGAATTTCATATTAGCCACTAAATCCATGAAGAGGGACTATGATGGCATATTAGAGGAATTGAATATAAGCTTAAAGAATTTGAGGACAAGCTATATAGACCTTTTCCAATTCCACAACCTCAGGTCCTTTGAAGAACTGGACCAAATATTTTCTGAGAAGGGAGCCCTTAAAGCCATAAAGGAGGCCAAGGAGAAGGGGCTGGTTAGGGAAATTGGGATTACCAGCCATAGCCCAGAAATTCTTGACAAGGCTATAGATACTGGGGAATTTGCTACAATCCAATGTCCCTATAACCCTGTAGAAAGGCAGGGAGAGGAATTATTTGAAAAGGCCCATAGGATGAATATTGGGGTTATAGTAATGAAGCCCTTGGCAGGAGGAGCCATTACCAATGCTAAACTTTCCTTAAAATTCATAGTCAATAATCCCAATGTATCGGTGGTAATACCGGGAATGGATAGTGTAAGGCAGGTAATAGAAAATGCAAATGTGGGCAAGAACATTAAACCATTAACAGAAGGGGAAAAGGCCATAATATTTGAGGAAGCAGAGGCTTTAGGTACAGAGTTTTGTAGAAGGTGTGGCTACTGTTTGCCCTGTCCACAAGGGATAGATATACCTTATCAATTCCTCATGGAAGGCTATTATACCAGATACAATTTACAGGAATGGGCAATAAGTAGATACAATAATATGCCTGCCAATGCCAGGGACTGTATAGAATGCGGTCAATGTGAGACCAAATGTCCTTATCATTTGCCTATTAGGAAGATGTTGAAAAGGGTAGAAGAGGTCCTAGGCTAGTATAATTTTTTAGATTTTGGTTAAAATCTAAAAAATAAAAGTGGGGACTGATTCTTTAGGGGCACTTAGGTGCCTTGTTTTTTTGAGTAAGGCCTATATTTATATTCTAGTATTTAAGGAGCAGTAAATGTTAAAATGAATGAAGGAGTTGATATTGTGACAACAACAAGTAATGGAAAGGATACCATAAAGAAAGAAGAACTCTTACAAAAATATTTACCTAATATTTACACCTTTGATGATGGCAGTCTAATAATAAGGACAGGGGATAGGATAAGTAAAGAAAAGGTACAAAGGCTTTACTGGGCATCTAAGGAAGTTGCTGCCCAATACTTTAGATATATAAATAGGGACAAGCCCTTAGAAGAGGGAAACCCAGATGATATACTGACCATAGTAATATATAATGACCCAGAAGAATACAAGATGAATGAGGAAATATATGGATACAGTACAAATAATGGAGGTCTCTATATAGAGGGAATAGGCACCCTATTTACCTACGATAGGACTCCAGATCAAAGCAGATTTTCATTAGAAGAGCTGTTTAGGCATGAATTCACCCACTATTTACAGGGTAGATATGCAGTACCTGGCATGTGGGGGCAGCTGGAAATATATAAGGATGATAGATTGACCTGGTTTGAGGAGGGGGCAGCAGAATTTTTCGCTGGCTCAACCCGTACATCTATACTTCCTAGAAAATCCATAATAGGCAATATAATCTCTGCAGAAGCTGCCAGTAGGTATGATTTCAAACAGACCTTAGAATCCAAATACAGCAGCGGATTCGATTTCTACAATTATGCCTGTGTGGCAATAGACTTTATACTCAATGAGCATTTTGACATCTACTATAATCTTAGCCAGTATATTAAGAATAACCATGTGGAAGGCTATGATGCCTATATGGAAAAGATAAAGAAGGACCCAAATTTAAAGGATGAATTTAAAGCCTATATGGACCAGCGTATTAATCAATATGAAAGCCTATCAGCTCCATCAGTTTCAGATGACTATCTAGCCAGCCATCCGGAAAAGAAGGAGTCTGAAATACTGGATGAAATTGTAGGGGTATCCAATATAAAAGACCCAGTAATGGAAACTAGAAAATCAGAATTCTTCAACACCTTTACCCTTAGGGGCAGCTATGTGGGAGGCATTTCCCAGGGAATAATAAAGGACATAGAGGCTATGAATAATATAGTCCATGATATTTTGGAGAAACTTGATAACTATAGTTGGACTGGATATAAGACTGTGACAGCATATTTTGTCAACCATAGGGTAGATGAAAACAATAATATGGTATTTGATATGGTATTCCATGGAATACTGCCATAGATTATTAAATAGACGGAGGAGAGATTTTATGAAAAAGATTGAAAAGGTATTAAAGGTATTAGAAGAGCAAAAATTAGATGGAATATTTTTGAACAAACAGGCCAATGTAAACTATATTAGTGGATTTAATGATGAAGCTTCCTTCGTTTTAATAAGCCCCAAGGGATACTTTTTTATTACTGATGGAAGATTTTTTGAGGAAGCACAAAATATATGTAAGGGATTTGAAATAGTAAATTGGCAGAAGATTGGAGATAATGTCATAAAGGCTTTGGAAAAGATCTGTAAGGACCTCAATATAAAAAGGCTGGGATTTGAAGGAAAGTGGATAAGCTATAGCATGTATGAAAACATGAAAGAAGCCCTAGGGAATACTGAGCTTGTAGCAACAGAAAATATAATTGAAGATTTAAGATATATAAAGGATGAGGAAGAAATAGAGATTTTGAGGGAAGCTTCAAGGATTACCGATAAGGCCTTTGAAGAGATATTAAACCATATAAAGGCAGGTTTGACCGAAAGACAGGTGGTAGCAAAACTAGAATATATAATAAGGATGAATGGAGGAGATGGGGTTGGTTTTGACACCATATTAGTTTCTGGAAAGAAAACCTCCCTTCCCCATGGCAAACCAGATGACAAGGTGATTGAAGAAGGGGATTTTGTAACCCTGGACTTTGGTGTACTATACAAGGGCTATACCTCTGATATGACTAGAACTGTAGTGGTTGGAAAACCAACGGATAAACAGGTAGAGATTTATAATATAGTAAAAGAAGCCCAACAGGCTGCCTTAGACACTGTAAAAGATGGGATTAGTTCTAAGGTTCCCGATGATGCAGTTAGACAAATAGTAAAAGATTATATAGAGTATTACTATCCAGGCATAGGCCATGGTATAGGCAGGGATTTACATGAACCCCCATTTATAGGTAAAAGTGGAGGCTATACCATAAAGAAAAACTGCGTAATTACCATAGAGCCTGGTTTGTACATTCCAGATTGGGGTGGAGTCAGGATAGAGGATAGTATATTGGTAACAGAGGATGGATATGAAAGGCTGACTAAATCTACCAAGGATTTAATCTGTCTCTAGTGCAAGGGAAGATTTCCCTTTGCACTATTTTGACTAGCTAGTAGGAGGTTTAATAATGGCTATAAGAAAAGGAGATATTGTGGAAGGGGAAATTATAGATTTTACCCATGAAGGCAATGGGGTATTGAAGGTGGATAATTTTACAGTATTTGCCAAAGGGGGACTTATTGGAGACCTTGTAAAGGTTAAGATGGAGCAAATAAAAAAGAATTATGGCATAGGTTCAGTAATAGAGATTATTCAACCTTCCCAGGATAGGATAGAATTAAATTTTAATCTAACAGAATCTAAAGGGGCAATCCCCCTAATAGAATTAGACTATTCAAAACAGCTGGAATGGAAAACTAATAAGGTGATAAGGGATTTGGAAAAGATAGGAGGACTTAAGGATGTAAGGGTAAGGGATATTATAAAAATGGACCATCCCTTTAGATACAGAAACCATACCCAGATACCAGTAGGGGAAAGGGATGGGAGGATTGTAATAGGCTTTTATGAGATGAACAGTAAGAATATAGTGGATATGAAAGGCACCATCCTTCAACCTGAAATAGGCAATAGGATAATCAATATTATTAGAGGCTGGATGGAGGAATATAATATTTCTGCCTATAATAAAAGGACTGGAAAGGGTATAGTAAGACATATTGGAATAAGGACCAATAAGGATAATCAGGCTATGCTTATATTGGTTACTGGCAGCAAGAATATACCCTATCTTGGGGAATTAATAAAAGCCCTTACCAAGGAAGATGTAGTAAGCATATATCAAAACATAAACAGAGCCAAATCCTCTATCACTTATGGTAGACAATATATAAAACTATATGGAGAGGATAGCCTTTTAGATTATATTGGAAATCTCAAGTTTAAAATATCTCCTAACTCCTTTTTCCAAGTAAATAGAAGTCAGGCAGAAGTGCTCTACAATAAGACTATAGAATATTTAGACTTAAATAAGGATGACATAGTATATGACCTATACTGTGGTATAGGCACCATCTCTTTATATATAGGAAAAGAGGCCAAAAAGGTATACGGAATTGAAATAGTAAAAGAAGCCATAGAAGATGCCAAAGAAAATGCAAAACTAAATGGTGTGGATAATGTAGAATTTATAGAAGGAAAGGCAGAATCAGTATTTCCTAAGATGATGAAAAAGGGTATAAAGGCTAATAAGGTGGTTGTAGATCCACCAAGGAAAGGTTGCGAAAAAGAAGTATTAGAAGCAATAGTAGGCTTAAACCCTGAAAGGGTAGTCTATGTATCCTGCAATCCATCTACCATGGCCAGGGATGTGAAGTATTTGGTGGAGAAGGGATACAAGGTAGAAGAGGTGCAGCCAGTAGATATGTTTCCCCATACAAGTCATGTTGAGACGGTAGTATTGATGTCAAGGGTGGATAAATAAAACGCTAAAAATGCTTATAAATAAAGGGTTTCCTGACATTGCATTTTTTCTCGGCAACTTTGTCGAGAGATTAATGTCAGAAAACCCTTATTTTTATTCTTTGAGTAAACATATCAACTACCATGAAAGTGATAGGGGTTGAGTTGATAGGTTAGATTTTTTATAGGGGTTGAGGAGACAGGATAGATGTAAACTTCTGTTTAATTTTCTTCACTGTTTTCTATTTCTTTCAATGATACCCCGTCTTTCGTTTTCCATTCTACCAGTCCATTTACATGGCCCCCGATGACAAAAGCAGCAGCATATGATGGACTACGGAATAAGATATTTTCTTGAAGAATTCCATTTTCATCTATTTTGGCTCTTTGCCTACGTTCTTTAATACCTGGCGGAATACTCTCAGAATCTATAGTTTCAATATGACTACCTTGTAAGACAACAAAGCCTTCGTTTGTACGCTTACAGCTTGCCTCAATTACTTGTCCGCTCTTACGACTTTTTCGTTTCATGAAGAGAAGCAATTCTTCTTTAGGAGATTCTTCAGCGGTAACTGCTTTATGTGTTAGGGGTTCGAATAATTTGTGTCCAAGCGCACCCATTATTATCTTAGCGTAATCAATGAATTCTTCTAGTTCGCTTTCTTTTTCCTCAGTTATATTTCCAGGAGTAGGATCATTCTCGTTTTTAACTATGTAACGATTTGCCTCTACTGCAAGTCGACAGAATCGATTCTCAAGGTAGCTTATTTCTGTAGGGCCAAATGAGTTATTGGATGTAGTAAATACAACAGCCTCTGTCCAATAATCCTTATCTGGATTTCGATTGTGCTCTATCAACCGACAGAGAAGGCCCTCAC
>JAAYEM010000013.1 GCA_012728725.1 Tissierellia bacterium
ATGTAATAGCAGCCAAGGCAGTAAGTTTTGGTGAAGCTTTAAAGGATGAGTTTAAGGAATATCAAAAGCAGGTTGTCAAGAATGCTAAGGCATTAGCTGAAGAATTAAAAGAAAGAGGATTTAGGTTGGTATCTGGAGGAACAGATAACCATCTAATATTACTAGATGTAAGGAATAGGGGATTAACTGGAAAGAGGGCAGAAGAACTATTGGAACAAGTAAATGTTACTACTAATAAAAACACCATCCCCTTTGATCCTGAAAGTCCCTTTATAACCAGTGGCATTAGGATAGGGACCCCAGCCCTTACTACAAGGGGGATGAAGGAAGAAGAGATGAAGATGATTGGGGAAATAATGGATCTAGCCCTTGATAAGAAAAATGATAGGGAAGAAATAAGAAGTAGAGTATTGGAACTATGTCAGGAATTCCCCCTTTATAAGTAAGTAGCCTATATCCTGAAAATTCTCTTTTCTGGCTAAAACAAACATGATTTAAGCCAGAAAGGAGGATTTTTTTATAAACAATATTAGCCTTTGATTATGGATATGAGGTCCCATTACTAATACAGCCAGTCCCCAAATTAGTACCTTCTATTCTCCAGTATAAGTAATATAACCAGTACCCCTTATATTGACTTACAAGATTATCTATACAATTTATTATTGCAATATTTGGGATATTGATATATGGCCCTTGATAAGGCTGAAAAAATGAGGATATTTACTAAACTGGCACATATATTGCATAAATAGTTTGATAATTGTAATTATTCTAAAATAATTCTTAGAGGTGATACTATGCCAAAGATTGCTTTTATTGGTGCAGGGAGTACCGTATTTGCCAAAAATGTATTGGGAGATTGTATCAAGACCCCAGCCTTAGCCGATTCCCATATAGCCTTATTTGACATAGACTTACAAAGGCTTAAGGAATCGGAGGCTATGTTAAACAATATAAATAAAAACAACGGTGAAAAGGCAAAAATTGTTGCTTACACCGATAGGAAAGAAGCCTTAAAAGGAGCAGATTATGTTGTCAATGCCATTCAGGTAGGAGGCTATGAGCCCTGTACAGTCATAGATTTTGAAGTACCAAAATTATACGGCCTTAGGCAAACCATTGGAGATACATTAGGTATTGGTGGTATATTTAGGGCCTTAAGGACCATACCAGTCCTATTAGACATAGCTAGGGATATGGAGGAAGTCTGTCCCGATGCCTGGCTCCTTAACTATACCAATCCTATGGCTATGGTGACAGGGGCAGTGCTTAGGGCAACAGGAATTAAGGCTGTAGGATTGTGCCACAGTGTCCAAGTCTGTGCTGAATCCCTAGTCAAAGGGGTAGGGATGGAATATGATGATAATATACAGTGGGAAATAGCAGGTATTAATCATATGGCCTGGCTTTTAAAGATTACCAAGGATGGTAAAGATTTATATCCTGAAATCAAAAAACGTTCCCTTGCTGGCCATGTGCCCCATCATGATAGGGTCCGTCATAAAATAATGCATACCTTTGGATATTATGTTACTGAATCCAGTGAGCATTTAGCTGAATATTTGCCCTATTTTATAAAGAGCAAATACCCAGAGCTATTAGAAGAGCTCAATATCCCTTTAGATGAATATCCAAGAAGATGTATAAATCAGATAAAGAACTGGGATAAGATGAAGGAAGAATTGGTACATAATAAGGATATAGAGCATGAAAGGACTAATGAGTACGCTTCCTATATAATGGAAGCAATGGAAACCAATGTGCCCTTCAAAATAGGTGGTAATGTCCTAAATACTGGATTAATTACCAATTTACCAAAGGAAGCCTGTGTAGAGGTTCCCTGCTTAGTGGATGGCAATGGTATTACCCCTTGTTATGTGGGAAATCTACCTCCTCAGCTGGCAGCATTGAATATGACCAATATAAATGTACAGCTATTAACAATTGAAGCTGCCTTAACTTTAAAAAAGGAATACATTTATCATGCTGCTTTGTTAGATCCCCATACCTCATCAGAACTGTCCATTGACGATATCATATCCCTATGTGACGACATGATCAAAGCCCATGGCCACTGGCTTCCAAAGTATAAATAATAGATTGCTGTGTATATGCCATATTTAATTATAATGGAGGAAAATTTTTATGGATACAGTAAGTACTTCAATTAATATGGAAAAAAAGGCAATTAGTTATGCCTACAGTAAAGGGTGGATAGATAAGGATATAGAACTAACAGATATTGTTACTGTAGGGGAATTTACCAATATAATTAAAAAGATACAGAGATTTAGCTCTTATACAGATGAGGATATTTATGCCGGCTTAAACAATATACCTTCCAACAATAGCCCCCTTACCAGGGAACTATTGGCAAAAGTATTAGTTAAAGTCTTTAAACTACCGGGAGTATATCCAAAGGATATTAAAGATTTGTCCCAAATATCCAACTGGGCAGTTGAGGCTGTAGGCCTTATGTTGGAAGAAGGCTATATGGCAGCAGAAGATGGATTCTTCAATCCTAAAGGCCACATTACATATGCTGAGCTTTTGCAGGTGATTTTTAATAGCTATCCCCTAAAAGTAGCTTGGGATAAGCTGACAGGGGAAGGGGGCTTCTCCATGTGGCATAATATGTCTAATCACGCCCTTATCCTTGACCCTGATCCCCATGAAAGCCCTGGTGACGGGGTACTGTATAAGCAGATAGGCGACATAAGGGGTCTTATGATTGTGATAGATTTTGATGATGCCAGGGGGGAAGATAATACTGGGGGAAATGGCAATTATGCTTTAAATGGGGTAGATTGCCTCATCAATGCAGAGGACTATTACCACTTTCTATATCCTGATGCAGCTAAATTCTTTCATACCATATCCTACGGGAAAGTCAATTTTAAAATGGATTTATTAAAGGATCCAGATACCCCTACTGGAGCCTTCCGCATGGGCAAAAGCCTATATGACAATTATGCCTTTGATAGGGGTGGGGATGTAATCAAATACCTTAAGGATGAAGTTATGATAAAAAGGGTTCAAGAGGTCCTCGCCAGTTCTAAGGAATATGATAAATCCTACGATATTTTGTATGTTGTAGCTGTAGAAAATGCTAAAGGCATTAGTTACGGTCCCATGGACCTGCATGGTGAATATGCTAATGCCATAACTAGCAGGTCTAGTTTTAAGGCCTTAGTTAGGATAGGCCTTGACTCCTATGTGAAATGGAAGTACAAGGCCATGATCCACGAGACCACCCATGCATTAAACATAGTAGACTTTTATATTAGTTCCTTCTCTGGCCCCGGAGGAGGGCAGGAGGATCCTATAACAGGTAAAAGGGATATCTTCCCCTATTGTGGAGATTTTGATTATATGGGAAACATTGCTGCTCAAGGGCCAGATTTATTTGCATGGAATAAGTGGCGTTTAGGCTGGATAGAAGATAACCAGGTGGATATAATCAACCATAAGGGTACAAGTACCCATATATTAACCCCTATAGAAGTGGAAGGGGGAACTAAAATGGTGGTTATCCCAGGAGATATTAAGGGAGTAGCCTTTATTATTGAATATAGGCAAAGGTTTGGTGTAGATGCTGATACCCTTCTCTATCCTGGTATTCTAATGTATAAGATAGATTGCAATGTTCCAAGCCTTCATGGCCCTCTAGTAACGGTAAACCTATATCCTGACCTTAAAGGTAAGGGGTCATTAAGGGATGCCTTAAATGCCAGTACCCTGGGAAAAGCCAGTGGAATCTGGGAATACTATGATGAAGCTGCAGGGGTTAAGGTTTCCATAGAGGATCCATCTGATGAAAGACCAGAGTCCTGTAAAATAAAGGTGGAGTACAATAATAAATCCAATTCTGTATCCCCCACCTTATACCATGCTAAATTTATTAATCCAAGCACCATTGAATTTAAAACAAGCCATGATCTTAGGGGGGTAAGCAAGGATAAGATTATACTTACTAAGGATGGAAAACCAGTAACAGGAGTAGCCATCAATCAGGTACTTCCCAGGAGCATGAGGATTAGCTTTGATGAAGAGAATTTCAAAACAAGGAAGGATATGGAAAGCAGGGTGGAATTGACCATTGACCAATTTAGTTTCTATGGTAGATCTAATACCTGTCAGGTAAGTTTATAAAATTATAAGGCGATATCTCTAGGGTAATCTAGAAATATCGCCTATTTTACTATGGACTATCTTGCATACTTTTCCAACTCTGAAGGCGATAAGTATACATAGTGGCCAGGGGATACCTCATGCATCTCAGGTTTCTCTACACTATAGTCATGGATGCTTGGGTCATAGGTAATGTAGTCCCTACCCTTTTCATATAGTGGGTCTGGTATTGGTATGGCAGAAAGCAGTGCTTTTGTATATGGGTGAATTGGATTATTGTACAACTCATCAGGCTTGGCCGATTCTACAATCTTTCCATTATACATTACAGCCACATAATCGGAAAAATATTTTACTACGGACAAATCGTGGGCAATAAACAGGATTGTAAGTCCAAAAGTTTTCTTTAACCTATTCAACATATTGAGGATCTGGGCCTGGATTGAAACATCCAAAGCGGAGACAGGCTCATCTGCTATGATTAAATCTGGTCTTGAAATTAAAGCCCTGGCAATTCCAATTCTTTGGCGTTGGCCACCAGAAAACTCATGGGGGTATCTATTGATATGGTCTTCAGTCAACCCTACCTGCCTAATTATTTCAACTACCTTTTCCGTTAACTCATCATCATCCTTAACCAGTTTATTGATTATTAATCCTTCACCAATTATCTCTTTAACCGTCATTCTAGGATTAAGGGAGGAGATAGGGTCCTGGAATATCATCTGGATTCCTTGGGTAACCATCATCCTGTCCTCTTCGCTTAATTTCCCAGAAATCAATTTCCCCTTAAAATATATCTCTCCTGAAGTTGGTTTATATAGCCTAATTATGGCTCTACCTGTAGTTGTTTTCCCACATCCCGATTCTCCAACCAGACCAAAGGTTTCCCCTTTTCTTATTTTAAAGCTTACTCCATCTACTGCCTTAACTATTATCTTCCTTCTACCAAAACCACTTTTAAAATACTGTTTAAGGTTTTTTACCTCCAGCAATACATTATCTTCTGCCATCTTTATACCCCCTTTGCCCTTTTAAGACTTTTTTCTATCCTCCGTTGTAGTGCAGCAGGTCTTTCTATTTTTGGAGCCTTAGGGTGAAGGAGCCAGGTTGCTGCATAGTGGGTATCACTTACTTTAAACATAGGTGGTTCCTCTTTAAAATCTATATTTAAAGCGTAAGGATTCCTTTCTGCAAAAGCATCGCCTTTAGGAGGATATAACATATTTGGAGGACTTCCCTGGATAACATATAGCTCTTCCCCTTCCTCTGTCTCCATGTCTGGCATAGAGGATAAAAGCCCCCAGGTATATGGATGTTGTGGGTTATAGAATATGTCCTCAGCAGTACCGTATTCTACTATCTTACCAGCATACATAACTGCCACCCTATCTGCCATATGGGCCACTACCCCAAGATCATGGGTAATAAATATTACAGATAATTGCTTTTCTTTTTGTAATCTATCTATTATCTTTAATATCTGGGCCTGTATGGTTACATCAAGGGCTGTAGTAGGTTCATCGCATATTAATATCTCAGGATCTGAGGCCAAGGCTATTGCTATAACTATTCTCTGCCTCATACCTCCAGAAAATTGGAAAGGATATTGGTTATACCTTTTTTCAGGATCTGGTATTCCTACAGCATCCATCAGCTCTATTGCCCTTCTTTTGGCTTCTTTTCTTGGCAGCTTGTGCTTTAGTATAAATATTTCCGCTATTTGTTTTCCAACCCTGGTAACAGGGTTAAGGGAAGACAAAGGGTCTTGGAATATCATTGCAATTTCACTACCTCGTACCTTCTCCCATTCCTTTTCAGTCATAGATAAAAGATCCCGGCCCTTATAAAAGGCTTGGCCCTTTTCTATCCTGGCTGTTCTTGGTAGTATTCCCATAAGGGCCTTATTGGTAACAGATTTGCCAGACCCTGATTCTCCAACTATGGCTAAGGTTTCCCCTTTATGCAGGTCAAAGCTAACCCCTCTGACCGCCTGCAGTTTACCTGCATATGTATTGAAGGATATGGTTAAATCCCTAACTTCTAATATTTTTTCAGTACTAATTGTTCTCACCCCTTGTATATTAGATTACTACTCCCTTAATTCAGGATTGAATGCATCCCTTAATCCATTACCTAACAGGTTAAATGACAGCATCAATAGTATAATCACTAAACCAGGGAACAATAATAAGTATGGATAATCAAGTAGCACCTTTTGCCCATCTGCAAGTAACTGACCTATAGAAGGATTAGGAGCTTGAATTCCTAGGCCCAGGTATGATAAACCAGCCTCCTGGAATATAACGAATGGCAAGGATAAAGCACAGTTGGTTATTATGGTTCCAGCGGCATTGGGTAAAATATACCTATACATAATCCTTCTATCCTTTGCCCCCATAGTCCTAGAAGCAAGAACATATTCCTTATTCTTATACCTATAGAACTGAATCCGTACAGAGTTACTAATACCTACCCAACCAGTCAAAACGAATACTAGTATTAGTGGCAAAATGCCTGAACCAAACCACATGATCAGCAATATTACCAAGGGTAGTTGGGGTACACTGGTTATAATTTCTAAAAGCCTTTGAATTAAAATGTCTACCCATCCACCATAGTATCCTGCAATAGCCCCTACAACCAATCCTATAGAAAGGTTAACCACCATAACTGCAAGGGCCAATATCAAGGATACCCTTGTCCCCTGCCAGAGCCTAGTGAACATATCCCTTCCTAAGGAATCGGAGCCAAACCAATAATATATATCCTCTGCATCTGTTTGCTTATAAACATCTATTTTTATATCCATCATAGGAACTGACCCAGATCTAGACCTTATTTCATATTCATCCACAATTTCAAGTAAACAATCCTCATAATTTTGAATATTTTTTTTCTGGATGGTAATCACCCTGGTTCCATCAAATATGCCCAGCTTTTCTAGGCCCGGTATTCTGGGAGGCATATAGGCCCTTTCAGTATCCTGTTTCAGATAGGTAAATTCGTTTAAGTGGGGACCTACTATGGCTAGTGCTACGATTAAAAGGATTACAATGGTAGCAGCCACAGTAACCTTATCCCTTTTAAACCTATTCCACACATCTCTCATGTAGCTTATGGCTTCACCTTCAAATTTTGCATCATATATAACTTCTTCCCTTTCTACTATTTCAAATTCCGAATCCTCTATATTTAATATCTCTTGGCTAAGGGTTTGGTCATCGGCTAACATTATATCATTCATCCTTCCTACCCCCCATTCTAATGCGCGGATCCACTATGCCATAGGAAAGGTCTGCTGCAATAGACATAAGCAATCCTATCAATACATAAAAATATGTAATGCCTAAGGTTAACTGATGGTCCTTTGCATTTATAGAACTAACCAATACCTTACTAAGGCCTGGTACACCAAATATATTTTCTATTACTAGGGAACTAGACAATACCCCTATAAATAGGTACAAGAAGGTACTGGCTAAAGGAACACAGGCATTCCTAAGGGCATGTCTTACTACTCTTTGGCGGAAAGTAAGCCCTTTTGCCTTGGCAAGTAGCATATACTCACTGGTTAATGCTTCTGCAAGCTCCGCCCTCAATAGCCTTGCAATAGATGCAATACTACCAAAACTTAGAGCAAATATGGGCAGTATCATTGAATGGAATTTAGTCCAATTAAGCTTTACCTCCGGCGCCAATACTATAGGAAACCAACCTAATTTATAGGCAAGAAAATACTGTAAGGCTGCTGCCATAACAAAGCCTGGCACCGATATAAAGAATACAACTAAACTACTGGCAATAATATCGTATATACTGTCCTTTTTTAGAGCCATGGTAATCCCAAAGAACATGCCCACCGGCAGTGTAAAAAGGGCAGAGAATAAATTTAATTGTATGGTAACTCCTATCCTTTCCTTAAATACATCAAATACTGCAACTCCTGGACGAACAAATAAGGAGGTACCAAAATCTAAATTCATATAATTCCTTATAAAATATGCAAACTGCACTGGCAAAGGCTCATTTAAATGGTATTTTTCTTCAATTGCCTTCCTAACAGTTTCCTTTATTGTTGGATCGCTTACAATGTTTCCTGGCATTGAAAATAGTACGAAGAAAATTAATGCAACAATTATTATAAAAGCAAATGCGGCTGCTATAAGTCTTTGAGCTACATATTTACCCAATAATCTCCCTCCCATCTACTTAAAGTTAAAAACTGGATACAATCTAATATCTATATAAGAGTGTCATATGACACTCTTATATAGATAAGCTATATAATTATTGTTGTCTTGGATGGTATATGGCTTGTAATAATGCAAATTCTACAAATGGGTCTCCTACATTATCTTCCATTAATATTTCAATGTGATCGGCTATCATGTAACGATTTCCTCTCATGTATGCTGGTAAAAAGGTTGCCTCTTCATATAGTATTTCTTCCATTCTGGCTGCTGCCCAATTTCTTTCATCAGGCTTATGCTTGTACTCCCCTATAGTACATTTGTAGTATAAATCGTCCCATTCTTGAGCAGCTTCTTCTGATATTACTGTATATTGGGTGCTGTAAGTATCTGGTCCAGAGGATACCCAGTTGCTATTTGCCCAAGGATATTCAATATTTGGATAAATACCACCTGCTGCTAAAATCTCATAATTTAGATTATCCCTTTGTAAGTTTTCATATACTAGGGCAGCTGGTATAGCTCTTAAATTGATTTGGAAACGGTCTTCTCCAAATAGGTTCTTGAAGTGTTCCTGTATAGCTTCTGCCCAGGCTTTGGAGGTTACATTATCTTCAATGTACTGCATTTCTACCTCTATCTTCTGATTTCCATTGTTTTCATAGGCTTTTTGGAAATACTCAAGGGCTAGATCTGGATTGTAGCAATTGTTTTCCAGTGGATGACCATCAAGTTTTATCGAAGCTGCATATTCACTTTCCCTATAATTGATTACCTTATTATCTGGGTCTTCTGGATCTGGCACTGTGGTAGTAAATCCATAGTGGTAGGCACAGGGTAGATTAGTACGGTAAGTAGCTCCTACTATGGTCTCCCTATCTAAGCCCCAGAATATGGCATATCTAAAGTTCTTGTCCCTAAGTACTGGATTGGTTTCAGATTTGGCGTTTATAAATATACCGTATAGGTCTGGAGTGTAGCTGTAGTATAGATCTGGATACTCATCGTACTCCTCCCTATTGGCTACTACTATATCTATTTCTCCATTTTCGTACATTTGTAGGGCTGTTTCTTGGTCTGTCACAACTGTAACCTGAATAGTATCAACGTTAAATGTTGTCTTAGCTAGAGGAGATCCACCCTCCCATTTTTCATATTCCATATACTGACCTGGTATTAGCTTAACTGGTTTGTATGCACCAGATGCTACGAACTTTTCAAGGCTTGAACCGTAGTCATTTTCAGTCCGGTCTTCATTAAAGCAGGCTTCATAGGTTTCCTTATGGACTAATCCACAGCCTACAAAGGCAAAGGTTTCCTTTACTTCCCTTGCATTGTTGGGAATATAGACATCTTCATAGGTAATTTCTAGGGTATAATCGTCAATCACCTTAATGCCTACTTCTTCCCATTCACATTGTCCTGTGTAGTATTGGTCTGCATTTTCTAATATGTACATTACCCCATAATTACGATTGGCAAGTTTAGGATCGAATAGCATCTTGAATGAATACTCAAAGGAATGGGCATCAATTGGAGTTCCATCGGCAAATTGGAGGCCTTTTTGTACCTTTATCTGCCATACCTTGCCTTCCTCATCCATTTGGATAGGTTCTCCCTCTGCCATGTCTGGCACAAAGTCGCTCCTTTGTTGTTCTGGGTCATAGATCCTTTGATAAAGTAGACCATTTACCCAGTTTAGCTGTTCGTACTCCTGAGCTGAAGCAGCATTGTGGGGATTGTAAGTAGATACCGTTTCTGATGCTGTCATCCTTAGTACGGCAGGTTCATCAGATACATCAGCACCAGTTTCTTCTAAGCCTTCATCAGATACTGCTGGCTCCCCCTCATCCCTTGTTCCCTTACCACAAGCTGTTAAGAATAGGGTCATGATTAGGATGGTAATGACCAGAAGATTTAACCTGTTCCTTTTCATAATACTCCTCCTTATTATATTTTTAATTAGATCTTGAAGATCTAATTATAAACCAATTTTGTCTTATAATTAGTACATTATATAATTAAAGACAGTAAATATGAAATAGCTACAAGGGGTATTCCATATAAGTAATATATTTTTCCTGAAATTTGGTTTTCTTCTTTCATTATCTCCTCCGTAAATTCTGCCAGGGTCATGGTATGGACTTGCCCCATTTTTTTACTGCTATAAGCACCAGCCCTTATCTTGTATGCAAAATACCTAAAAGTCTTAAATAAGCCTACATTTCGTATATAAATCCTCATTCCATTAAGGGTATATAAGCCACCTATAATAAAAATCCCATTTATAAATCTCACCATAACTGGGATTTCAGTAATTATAAGCATATAGCCTAAAACAAATACTATGGCTATTATTCCAAGGGTAATCTCCTTCCTCCTTAAATACTTCCTTATTCCAATCTCCCCCTTTCCTGACTGGCAAATAGTATTTGTTATTCTATATAAAATTTTGGGGTTGGCTGCTACCTCTTATTACCAAGGGAAATAGGAAGTAGCAACCCAGTATTTTAATGAAAAGGAAGTTGTCCAAATTAAATTTGTATGATTGTTTACTGATAATTGTATATTTTTTTAACATTTTGTCTCTTACGAAGTTTCAGATAATTAAATGCAATATTCATACCAAGTTAATGAATTGTCAATTTAGTCCTTTCCCATTAGCCCTTACATATTTTGGTCTCAATTTTAGTACTTTAATTTTCCATTGGTTTAGTAATTTATCTAAACTGGAACATACTTGCAAAGTCATGTAAAAAGCTGTGTTTATCCTGCTCACTTAGTTTGAGGAACTTTTCAAAGGTCTCTAAACTAACCCTTCCTGCTGAAAACAATAGCTCTGTATAGGTTTTCTCATCGTATCCATACTCCTTTTCCCAATCGCAGAGCTTTTTCATTCCATAATAATAGGTGGTAAAATAGCCCTGCTGTCCTTCTTGTGCCTTTACCTGGCCTCTGGCTGTAGCCCTATCAAATCCAAGTTCATCTACATATAGTTGTACTGCATCCCCTATAGGCCTGCCAAAATACCTAAGCATTAAATCTGCCTTTATCCTTACCGATGTATGATGTCTCCTATAGGCTACAAAGAGAGGATAAAATTGATCTTCTTCAAAAACAAATTCAAATACCCTTTCCGACCTATGGGCAGTTCCCTCAGTTATTGGTACTGATTTTGCCCCTATTTTTACTGTTTCTGGTATTGGATCTATGGTGGTTCTAACAAATTGGACATGATGGCCTGGATAGGCTTCATGGATTGTGTTCATCTTTATCCATCCATCGGTTACGGCCTTGTAATTGTAATTATTCAAAAACATTTCCCCCTGAAGGGGCCTTCTCCTAGTACAGCCTCCCCCATATCCTCCCCAGGGATAGGAAGTCTTTAAATATTCTGGAACCCTTTTAACCAAGCAGGAATCTCCTTCTGGCAACCATACGTATCCTTTACAGCCTGCTTGGGCCCTTTTTATATATTCATTTGCCCTTTCAAACATCTCCTCAGGACTGTTACAGGGACCTGCATACTTTAGTAGTATATCATTAACTTCCTTCATGCTTTTAGGAGTAGGGTCTGGAATCTTCAATTTGCTTGCTATTTCAAATACTTCATTCCTAGTTTTCTCTATCTCTTCTTCATGCCAGGAAAGGATTTCATCTAAATTTACCCCTATTACATCTCCTAGAAGTGCTCTATAGTAGGATTCTTCAAATTTAATTATATCTTCCTCTGTTGTTGAATCTGTTGCAGACATTCCCTTTTCTTCCATTAGCCCTTTAACAAATTTAATCCACTCTGACATCTTTTCAGAAAGAGTTTCTATTGCATCTACTACCTCCCTTTCCTGTCCCCCATTTAAATTTGGAAAGTAGTCAGGAATTCTTGGTATTTCTACTTCCATGGTATCAATAAATAGCTGGCAAGTGTCTATAAGCTCTTGTAGATAGAGGAAGGGTACCCTATCAATCCAGGTTAAAATCCCCTTCCATATATCATCTGCCTGCCTATATATTTCAACTAATATTTCTGCCTTTTCCACATCAGGTCTAGAATCCTTTCTTGTTAAATGGCTAAATTTATGTAGAAATACCCCTATATGCCTATAAGGCCTTTCATATGTATTTTCTAATGATACTTTTTGTGCCTTTACAAAATCAGTAAAATGTCCTTGAACTAAATCAAAAACATCATCCGGTTTTTCAATATTATTAACCCTATCTTGTAAAGAGTTTAGCTCTAATTCCAAGTCCCCTTTATTATTTATATCTGGTATAAATAATTTGCTTTCATTTTGATAGCCACCATGCAACTTATAAAAAAATGAAGCTAAATCCCTGTCTAGAATCCTATACTCATTGATTAATTTTAAATCCCTCATAGATACCCTCCAATACGTTTTAATTATACTACTATATTGTATGTTTTGCCAACTGATAATCTTCTGACAAGTGAACTACCACCACCTATAGAGGTGGGTGCTTCGTGGTCAAGGTAGCTTTTGCTACCAGATTCCCCACGCTCAAAGGGCTGTTCCATCCCCGAATATGCCAATTATATGGCTAATTTAACTAAATTTTTGCTTGCATTTATATCTCTATCGTGCAATGTATTGCAATTA
>JAAYEM010000014.1 GCA_012728725.1 Tissierellia bacterium
GCATGGCCTAATTTAGGTTTCATGCTGGCTTTTTTGCAAAAGTAGCAAGTTGGGACCAGGTTGGGATATTTGCTGGGTTTTAAGCTAGCCCCAATATTTCCATGAACAATTAGATATGAAGCTACATAAACTGGGTATATAATTTCAAAAGGGGGGGTAGTATGGACAAATATTTGGTTCCTGTAGAAAAATTAAAGAAAAAATGCGATCCTAATCTATTTAAATATGATACAACGGAGGAGTTGCCTGCATCAAGGGAGTTGATTGGGCAGGATAGGGCTATGGAGGCTCTAAAATATGGGCTTTCCATCCAGAAGAAGGGATATAACATCTATGTATCAGGATTAACGGGAACTGGAAGAAACAGCTATTCCTACCTAGTGGCTAGTGAATTTGCAGAAAAGAGGAAGGCCCCTAAGGATTGGTGCTATGTATTCAATTTTAAAAGGCCTAAATGCCCTAAGGCCATAGGCATGGAGCCAGGCCAGGGGAAGGAGTTTAAAAAGGATGTAGAGCAGGTAATAAAAGTCATTGGGACGGAAATTCCCAAAACCTTAACCTCCAAGGAATACGAAACCAATAGGAATTTATTATATACCTCTCACCAGAAAAGGGTCCAGAAGATAACAAATGAATTAAACGCCCTGGCTAAGCAATACAATTTCATATTCAGGCATACTGAAAGAGGGATATTGAGCATACCCTTGATAGATGGTAAACCTATGACCGATGAGGAATTGGAAAAACTGCCAGAGGCGGAAATTGAGGAACTAGTGAAAACCTCCAACGAATTAAACCAAAAGGCTTACGATTACGTCCAAAGGATAAAGGAAGTAGAGAAGGAGTATTTACAGGCAGTAAAGGATTTAAGGGAAGAGAATGTATTAAAGGTTCTAGATAATCATTTGGATGCTCTTATGGACAAGTACAAGGATAATAAGGATATATGGGAATACCTAACCGATATGAAAATGGATATAGTAAAAAATTATCAAATGTTCATGAGGGAAGAGGAGAAGGAAATTTTTGAGCCATTGTTTAAATCCATGGACAGGAAAGAAGATTTTATGAAAAGGTACCAGGTAAACCTTTTCATAGACAATAATGGTAGGAGTAATGCCCCGGTAATAAGGGAGATGAATCCAACTTACTACAATCTATTTGGCAAAATAGAGTATGTTAATGAATTTGGTGTACTAAGGACAGACCATATGAGGATTAGGCCTGGGTCTCTTCATGAAGCTAATGGGGGCTATATAATAATTCAGGTAAGGGACCTATTACAAAATCCCCATGCCTGGGATGGGTTAAAAAGGGCCTTGACTGCGGAAGAGTTGATTATAGAAAATATTACGGGCCTAAATGTAATATCTGAGACCTTGCGGCCACAACCTATTCCTTTAGATGTAAAGGTGATAATTATTGGAGACTATTACCTTTACCAATTGCTATACAATTTTGACGACGATTTCAAGAAACTATTCAAAA
Organism: Tissierellia bacterium; assembly: GCA_012728725.1. Classification (GTDB taxonomy): domain Bacteria; phylum Bacillota; class Clostridia; order Tissierellales; family Tepidimicrobiaceae; genus JAAYEM01. The sequence goes on from JAAYEM010000014.1 coordinate 1,489, forward strand.
TCCGGGCAGATTTTGATGTGGAAATGGATAAAACTGAGGAAAATATTAGAAAGATTGGCTCCTTTGTGGCCTATCAGTGCAAGGAAGAAGGCTTAAAGCCCTTTGACAAGTCTGCCTTGGCAGCCATAATTGAACGGAGCAGCCGGATAGCAGGAAATCAGAATAAGTTGACTGCAAAGTTTAATGAACTGGTGGAAATAATATATGAAGCGGATCAATGGGCCAGCATGGATGGCAGGGATGTAGTTACCAGGGAAGATGTTATGAAGGCAATAGAGAAGAAGAACTACAGGAACAACACCTATGAAGAAAAATTGATGGAATTGATGGAGAAAAACACTATAATAATAGATACTAAAGGGGAGAAGATAGGTGAAATAAATGGATTATCCGTTATAGACTCTGGCCAATACGCCTTTGGAAGGCCCAGTAAGATTACAGTAAATACCTATGCTGGCAAGGAAGGAATTATAAATATAGAAAGGGAAGTAGAGCAATCGGGCAGCATTTATGATAAGGGGGTTTTAATATTAGGAGGCTATCTGGGAGAAAAGTATGCTAAGAATTTCCCCCTAACCTTAACCGCCAGCATCACCTTTGAGCAATCCTATAGTGGTATAGATGGAGATAGTGCTTCCAGCACCGAATTGTATGCCTTGCTGTCTAGTTTAGCTGATAAGCCAATAAAGTAATCTATTGCAGTTACCGGTTCTGTAAATCAAAAAGGCCTGATTCAACCTGTTGGAGGGATAAATGAGAAGATAGAAGGATTTTATAAGATCTGTAAACTCAAGGGCCTAACAGGGGAGGAAGGGGTAATAATACCCCATCAGAATATAGAAAATCTAATGCTGGAAGATGAGGTAATTGAGGCTGTTGAAAGAGGAGATTTTAAAATATACGCTGTAAAAACTATAGATGAAGGAATTGAAATATTGACAGGTATAGAAGCTGGGGAAATGGATGAGAATGGCCAATATCCTGAAGGCACTATAAATTATTTAGTTCAGGAAAGGTTGAGAAGCTATTATGAAATGAGTAGGGAGGCAGTTGCTGAATGATATTCAGCAGCTGCTTTTTTGGTGCCAAAATATGGGTGCTAGGTCCGACTTACTAACTTATTGCAGAAAATAAAGTATTGAAACCTGGCCCCACCTAGTAGCTCATTGGCAAATGTTTCTGTCTATCACAATCTTGACTAATATTGATAGCCTACAAATGTTTGAACTAGGAATTTGTATAGTATTTATCATCCAATTTAAACTTTCATACCCAGTATCAAGCTGATTTAAGTTGATACTGGCTTTTTTTGGATAAGTTAGAATGCTGATACTCCAATATTTAGGGTGTGATAGTTGCCGGGGAACGTCAAAATATTTTGAAAAAAATAGAGGGAAATATAAAATTATGTCTAATATATGAATAGAATGCTTTTGAAGGTTTGGTAGATGGCCACAAGACCCATCTTTGTCCATGGGAGGTAGAATATGAACTTCCGGGTACCAATATTTACTGTTAGGGAGTGGATTTTATGGCAAGAGCCCAAAAATATATTTTGATAAGCTTTTTCTCCATCATGTTCATCCTATTCCTTTCAAGTACTATGATGGCCCAGGAGGATGCTATAAGTGAAATAGAGGAAAGGTTGATGGATATTTCAGAAGAGGAGAGGAGGATCCTGGAAGAACTCTTTATCCAGGCCCAGGAGATAGAAGAGCTGGAGAGGGAATACCATAAGTTGGCAGAGGATATAAGGCTGATAGAGCTGGAAATAGAGGATATAGAAGGGAAAATTGATAAGGAGAAGAAAAATTATGATGAAAGGCTAGGGGTATTAGAGCAGGTTTTAAAGAGCTACCAGAGGATGGGACCAGGATCCTACATTGAGATAATACTGGATGCAGATAGTATAACCAACCTATTGAGACGGATTAATACCTTGAGGGATTTGACCAGGAATACTGGGGAACTGTTGGAGACCATGGACAGGATCCGGGAGGAGTTGGAGGCAGAAAAGGCCAATTTAGATGAGAAGATGGGCCTACTAGAAGAGAAGGAGGAGGAATTAAGGGCTAGCTTGGATAAGAAGCAGGAGGCAGTGGCAGAGCTGGAAAGGTATTTGGCCTCCTTGGAAGGGGATAGGGAGTATTATGAGGAGCAGCTAAATAGGATAATGGAAATGATGGCAGAGATTAAAATAGTGTTTGCTGATATTTCAGATGCATTAAGCAATATTATAGAAGAGGGGAAGCTGCCAGATGTTACTATAGATATAAGTTTTACACCGGAAGGGATAAAGGGAACCATGGATGAGGAGGCATTTAAGGAGATAATTGCAAGCAATCCCCATATCCCAGATTTTGTATTCCATTTTTCACCGGACCAGGTGGAGATGGAGTTTCCAGAGAAAAATTTACATTTTATTGGGAATTTTGCTATTGTTGACGGCCATATTTTAAAATTTGAAATAGAGGAAGGTAGCTTCTATGGGATGGTCCTTAAGAAGGGCACCATAGGGGAACTGTTTGAAGGGGGCTATTTTGGTTTTGACCTAAAGCCTTTACTAGGTAGGAATACCATAGAGGATCTGGAGGTTAAGAATGGATATATAGAGTTGATTGTTGATATTAAACTATTTTAATGCACAGGAGGACAAGCATATGATTGAAGCTAAGGGCGTATTTTTGACCTATGGCGATGGGACTGAAGCCTTGAAGGATGTAAATCTTAAGATTGAAGCTGGAGAAATAGTGTATGTTACCGGGCCAAGTGGATCGGGAAAGACCAGCCTACTTAAGCTTATAATGGGGATAGAATACCCTACAGAAGGATATTTAAAGGTGATGGGGCAGAATATGGTAAGGGAAGAGGCCTCCAATATTAGGAGGCTGAGAAGGAGGATGGGGCCAGTATTTCAGGAGTTCAAACTGATAAGGGGCAGGACTGCCTTAGAGAATGTAGTTCTGGGAATGAGGTTTTTAGGCTTTCCTCCTAAAATGATCAGGGAAGAGGCCAAAACTGCCCTGGAGAGGGTTGGATTGGGCCATAAGGCTTATTCCCTGGTGGAAAAGCTGTCCTGGGGTGAAAGCCAGCGGGTGGCCATTGCAAGGGCCATAGCCAGAAAGCCAGCCTTGATCCTGGCCGATGAGCCTACAGGAAATCTGGATCTAAAAAATGCCTTAAATATATTGGAGATACTTACCTCCCTTAGGGATGAGAGGACCTCTGTAATAATCACCACCCATGCCACCCACTTAATAGAGGATGTGGAGGAAGGGAAGTTTGTTCGGGTAGATAATGGGATTATTCAGGTGGAAAGGCGGGGGGTATTGGCAATATGAGGAGTACTATCTATAATATAGGGTATTTTTTGAAGGAAGCTAAAACCATATTTAAGGTGGATCTTCTATCCAACATATTTTCCATATTAAGTATAGGCCTTATTTTTTTTATACTGGCCTTGGTAATCTCCGGCTGGGGGATTAGCAATTATGTAATAGGCATCATAGAAAAAGAGGCGGAGATAAATGTGTATTTTAGGGAGGATATGAGAGATCCAGATATTATTGAACTGATAAAGGAGATTGAATCCATAGAGGGAATAGGGAAGGCTGTATTTGTAAGCCAGGAGGAAGCCTACAATAGGATGGTAGAGATACTGGGTTCAGAGGCAGCTATACTGGAACTATTCGATGAAAATCCCTTTAGTCCCTTTATTGAGGTTCAGATACATATAGAGGAAGTGGACTCCATATTGGAGGAGCTGGAAAAAATTGAAGAGGTGGAGCATATAAGGGATAATAAGAGGGTGATAGACCGGCTCCAAAATATAGTATTTATACTTAAAATAATAGGCCTTTTAGCTGTGGTGGCTGTTGGAATTTCCACCTTGGTGGTAATATCCCATATTATTAGGCAGGGGATATACAACAATAGGGAGCAGATCAATACTCTAGAGCTGTTAGGTGCACCGGAGTTCTTTATAGGGTTTCCATTTTTTCTGGAAGGATTATTCTTGACCATAATGGGGGGGCTGATTGCATCCCTATTATTGGTAATAACTATAAGGTATGGCTATAGCCAAATGGGAATAGCCCTTACCTTCATTCCCCTGCCCAGTAAGGATATATTAACCAATAATATGGTGATATTTATTATGGCAAGTAGTGGAGTATTGGGGGCTGTGGGAAGTTTATTTGGATTGATGTCGTCAAGATAAGTTAAGTATTGGGGCCGGGTTGGAAGACTTGTTTCAGGGGACCCGGCACAATATTTATTTAGTAAATATATACCCAAAACTCCATATAATATATAGAAGGGAGTGGGTATTTTTGAATAAAAATCAATTTATAGAAATTGTTGGAAAGGTGGCAAAGGAGAACTATCACAAATACAAGATCCTTCCCAGCCTGGTCATAGCCCAGGGGGCACTGGAGTCGGCCTGGGGGACTAAACATATTGAAAACAACATATTTGGAATAAAGGCGGGCTCCACTTGGAAGGGGAAAGTGGCGGAAAGGAGGACCAGGGAATGGGATGGGACAAAGTATGTAACTATAGTAGATAAGTTTAGGGCTTATGATAGCATTGAGGAAAGCATAATGGATTACCTGAAACTGCTGGGAACCTCTAAAAGGTATGAAAGGGTGAAAGCTGCAAAGGATTATAGGGAGGCGGCAAGACTGATACATGAAGCTGGCTATGCTACAGATCCTAAATATGCTGAGAAGCTAATAAATATAATAGAAAGCAATAGGCTTTATGAATATGATAAAGCCCTTTTACCCAGCCCCTGGGCAGAGGAGGCCTGGAATTGGGCTATTAGGGAGAATATCACCGATGGAAGCAATCCCAAGGCCTATATGACCAGGGAGCAAGGGGTAACCATGCTATATAGATTAGCCAAAAAAATAACCAGCCTGTAAGAGTTGGTTATTTTTTTGTGGTATAATATTAGTAGGCTGACTATGAAAATAACCTTAAGGGGGCCCTGTAATGCGATTGGAAATATTTGATTTTATTGATGAAACCATAGCTTTAGTAGATGGTTTAAGGGATGTGTTGGAGGAGGGAAGTAGGGAGTTAAAGGATTTTTTTGAGGAGGAATTTTTGAAATTTGACAATATTCTGAACATCACTTCCAGGGTTAAGACTTCCATGAGCCTGAAGGAGAAGATATTTAGGAACAATTTTTATTTAAAGTATAAAGATCCAGAAAATCTAGTTGAAAATTTGAGGGATCTTATAGGCATAAGGATAGAATGTAGATTCATGGAAGATGAAGAGTATGTATATGCTAAACTGTTTGAAACATTTACCATTCCAGCAGATGGGGGCTATTATTACAATAAAGGAAGGCCTAACATATTGATAAGGCTAGATGTGGACCAACCTCAGTTGCAGAAAAATGGTTTTGGCATATATAAGATAGATGGCAAATACATCAAGGGGGACAGGGTTCTTAGGTTTGAATTGCAGATTAAATCCTTAGTAAACGTTTTCTGGGGAGAGGTAGAGCATAAGGTACTGTACAAGAACTATAAATACCTCCTAACGGAGGAACTATTTAGGGATATAATGTATTCCCTAAGGGAAAATTTGACCATGATAGATAAGCAGCTTATGATCTTGTATAATCATCTAAGGGATCTGGATGAATCCGATATAGAGAAGAGAACTAGCCAGCTGGAGACAATCCTCTCCAAAATAGTATATGAGATATATTCTGAAAAGACCAGGAGGGAATTTGGTTTTGTGGTGGACTATAGGAGGTCCTGCCATGTTATAATCTCCTATTTACTTAAAAAGAATGGAGCCTATAGGCCCGGGGCCTATGATGTGGTATTTTTGAGGATACTGGAAAGGCTCTATCAGATCAGGGAAGAGGATATACAGTTGGATAATTTCATAGAGTTTGAAAGGGAATTGGAATATGAGGATGATTTCTGCAAAAAGATAGGTGAGTCCATCCTTGACATAATAAATAAGGATTTCAAATGGAACCTATTCTTTAAGATAATATTCCAGATAGAGCAGGGGGACAATGCAGAGGATTTTGAAGGCTTTTTGGTATTTTTAAGGGATAAATTCCTAGACAATTTAAAGGAGAATAGGGAACTCAATACCAGGTTCGGTGAAAAGGAAAGGGAGGAGATAATTAAGGATTTGCTGGATATGGTGGCGGATACCTTTAAATCCAGTAGGGAAATAGAATTTATAAATGATGACAATATCCAGTGTATAAACAAGAAGTTAAACAACCTATTATATGAGACCATGGATTACAGGATGTGGCAGGAGAATAAAGAGTATTATAGCCTCTGTTAATATACTTAGGATAAAATACTTCCCTTTTGGCAAGGGTATTCCCCATAGCTTTCCTTAGAGGGGACTTACTGGCGCCAAAAGGGAAGTATTTATTTTGCCAAGGGAAGTGGTAATTTCCCACTTGTTTCCTTATTTTTTCCTATATTATGTTGAATATCATCCCATTGGGGGAAGAGGGGATAGGATAGGCTTAATGGGTGGATTTTAAAGAAGTAACTTTCGACTAATTAATACTAAATACTATTAATTTCCCAGGAAATACAAAGGAGGAAAATTGGAATATATGTAGAATCTACTATATATTGTAGTTTACAGGGGGTATATTATGGGAAGAAGGCCTAGGATTGAATACTACGGTGCCATTTACCACATAATTCAGCGGGGAAAGGATAGGGAAGCTATTTTTGCAGATAAGGGGGACAAAATATACCTGTTGGAAATTGTCAGCGAGTCAAAGGAGATATATGATTTTAAACTATTTGCCTATGTAATAATGGACAACCATTACCATTTCCTTATACAGACCTTAAACATTCCCATTAGTAAGATAATGCATCGGATAAATACTAATTATGCCAAATACTATAATAAAAAGATGAATAGGACAGGGCCTGTATTTGAAGATAGGTATAAGGGGATATTGGTCCAGGATGAAAGCTATCTGTTGACCCTGGTAAGGTATATACATAATAATCCAGTCAAGGCAAAAATATGTAGAAATATGGAAGAATACCCCTGGAGTAGTGATATATTCTATAGGATGAATGTAGAAAAAATTGTAGATATAGGAAGCCTCTTGGACAGCCTATCTCCCAATAGGATTAAAGCCATTGAAAGTTATAAGCTATTGATGGAAGAGGAGGATAAGGACTATGCCCTCCTGGAGGATAAGTATGAAAAGAGCCCCATAATTGGGTCGGAGGCCTTTATAAGATCCCTGGAAGAGCCCAAGGAAAAGCCCATAAGCTTAGATGAGATCCTTAGGGGAGTCTGTCCAGATGAGCTGGAATTTAACCTGATAAAGGCTGGTTCCAGAAAAAGATACCTTACCAAATACAAGAAGGAGTACATACTTAAAAGTAAAAGATTGGGTTACACCTATGAAGAGATAGGGGACAATATTGGATTAACAGCCAGGGCCATAAAAAATATAATAAAATAACTTCCCTTTCCCGGTGCCAGGCACCCAAAAAGGGAAGTTATTTGTAACATAATTGTAATATAAGAGGAGGTAGCTTATGAAGGAGATACTATTTACAGATATAGAAGGAATTAAGGTGGGACATGCCCAGGATCTAGAGGCAGGGACCGGCTGTACAGTCATTATATGTGAGGAAGGGGCTGTTGCCGGGGTGGATGTAAGGGGAGGTTCCCCTGGGACCAGGGAGACGGATCTTTTAAATCCCCAGAATCAGGTGGATAGGATCCATGCTGTACTCCTAACAGGAGGCTCCGCCTTTGGGCTGGATGCAGCTTCCGGGGTAATGAAGTATTTGGAGGAAAGGGATATAGGATTTGATGTCCAGGTGACCAAGGTGCCCATAGTGTGCGGGGCGGTATTGTTCGATTTGGTGGTGGGGGATTATAGGGTAAGGCCTAATTTGGAAATGGGATACAGGGCCTGTGCCAATGCCAGGGATGATTATATAGAAAGGGGCAATGTGGGAGCAGGAACGGGGGCCAGTGTGGGAAAATTTTTGGGAATAGGTCGGGCCATGAAGGGGGGCCTGGGCTCCTTTGGTTATCAGGTGGGGGATCTTAAGGTGGCAGCCATAGTTGCAGTTAATGCCCTAGGGGATATTATTGACCCGGATACGGGAGAGCTATTAGCAGGCCTACTAGATGAAAAGGGGGAAAGGTTGATTGGTACTGAAAGGGTAATGGCTGAATTGTACCAGGAAAAGAGGAATGTATTTAGGGGCAATACCACCATTGGGGTTATAGCCACCAATGGAATTTTTACAAAGGGGGAAGCCAATAAATTAGCCTCCATGGCCCATAATGGATATGCCAGGGCCATAAGGCCTGCCCACACCATATTCGATGGAGACACCATATTTACCATGGCTACAGCTAGGGTTAAGGCGGATATAAATGTGGTGGGATTTTTGGCAGCCAGGGCCATGGAGAGGGCAATAGTAGATGCCATAAAATCTGCCCATTCAGCCTATGGGCTTAAATCCTATAGGGATTTAATATCTAATAAATGATCCAAAATAGGAAGCTATTGGGAGGTGGATTATGGCTTTTGTAGTAGCCGATGCATTGAAATTGGAATGTTTGAGGGAGGCCCAGGTGGTGGCTGGCCATGAAGGGCTGAATAATGAAATCCGCTTTGTAAATGTAATGGAGGTGCCAGATATTTCCGATTGGATTACTGGATATGAACTCCTCCTAACTACCGGCTACCCCTATAGGGACTTGAAGGGGGCCTGGAAGGAATTGATAACCGCCTTGGAGGAGGGAAAGCTTTCTGCCTTTGCCATAAAGCCAGACCGTTTTATAAAAAGGATCCCTAAGGAGATTTTAGAGGCGGGAAATAGATTGTCCATCCCCATTATAGAATTACCTCCCAGGGCTAGGTTTGATGTGATTATTAGGGATATTATGCGGGAGATAATAAATAGGGATTATAAGACCATTAAGAAGTCCTTTGAAATCCACCGCCAGTTTACTGATTTGATATTGTCGGGAGGAGGGGTAGAGGATATTGCCAACATATTGGCCAGGCTCACCTCTTCCCATGTGGTAATCACCGATGATAATAATAGGAAGGAAGCTAACGGTAAGTTGGCTTTCCACCCCATAAATAAAAATTAGCCCGCCAGGGCTAATTTTTTTTCTTTTATATCCTTATATTACTAAGGAGTATTTGCAACGTTTCAGCCAATTCTGACAGGCTTTCTGTAGAAGAGCTTATTTCCTCCATGGAGGCCATTTGCTCCTGGGAGGCAGCAGAAGAATTTTCTATCTGGGCTGCAATATCCTTGCTCATGGATTCTATGGAAGTGGAGGATTCTGCTACAGATGTAATTAGATTTTCAACATTTTGGATGGCAGTTACAACTTTGCCTATTCTTTCAGTTACCTGTTCTATTAGATTGGCAATTTCATTAAAGGTTTCTTTGGCTTCATTGACCCTTTCTACCCCTACTTCTACCTCCTTACTGCTGGTATCCATCTTTTCATTGGCTTTTTCTATCAATAGATTGTTATTCTTTATAATCTGGTATATTTCTTCTGTGGATCTTTTGGTTTCTTCTGCCAGCTTCCTTATCTCATCGGCAACTACTGCAAAGCCCCTACCATATTCCCCAGCCCTGGCAGCTTCTATGGCTGCATTTAAGGCCAGTAAATTGGTTTCCTCCGATACATTTTGGATGATCTGGAGTATATTGTCCATCTCCTGGGAGCTGGCACTAATATCATTTAGGGAGCTCCTTACTGAGGAGGTACTATCCTCTATAGTGTTCATCTGTACTATTACCTCTTCTATCTTCTCCCTGCCCAATCCAGCCTTATGGAACACATCCTTACTCAATTTTTCTGCATTTTCAGTTTCATGGGTTACATGGACTATCTGTTCTGAAATCTCCTGGATGGAGGAGGTTATATTCAGTATTTCCTTTAATTGATTATTGGAATCCATGGCGATTTCGCTGGCAGTTTCCGCTATATTGGTAGCTGCAGAGGTGGACTCCTCTGATATGGCGGCTAGCTCTTCTGAAGAGGCGGCCACCTGCTCTGAGGAATCTAGAACCTCCCTGGCAAAACTCCTCATATTATCTATTATGATCTGGAGGGCATTGGCCATTTTCCCTAGCTCGTCTCTTCTCATTATTAGTTTTTCATCTATATCCTCCCTGAAATCCAGCATGGATAGTTTATTGGTATGTTCTGTAATAAGGCCAATGGGCCTTGTAATGCTTCTACTGAATAATATGGAAAACAATATACCTATTATAATTGCAGCAATAATCACATAAATAAGGGTATTTCTCAATGAGTTTAGTCCTGCCAACATCTCCTCTTCCCCGATGCTGACTACTAGGGTCCAATTCTTGGATTTTATGGGGGCAAATCCAATGTGGATTATACCATTACCCTCTTCCATATATTTGCCAATTCCCGTTTCACCTGACCTGATCCTTTCTTCTATGGCTTTTACATCCTCAACAAACTGAGAGGCTACCCGTTCCTTTAATCCACTAAAGTTTATATCATCTCTAGGCTTACCATGGACAGAGGCACCGCTTACCACCGTTGGATGGGAAATTATATCAGTGGTTTCATTTAATATATAGGCATGTCCACCTTCACCAAATTTGATATTGTCGGTAATCCGGTAGAATTCTGAAGCAGGAATATAGGCTACTATAACCCCTTGATTTAGGCCGTGTAATTTTAAAGGAGCAGATATGATTATTTCGTTATTTTTTGTGACATGATTGTACCCTGGCTCTGAAAAGAATGTACGGCCAGCTTTAGATCTTTGGAAATATTCTTCTTCAGCAATATTCATTTCTGTACCATCATCCAATATTAGATTGCCATTTAAATCAGCCAATCCTATGGCAGAAAGGTCCAACCTAAGCTTTTCGGTTTTAAGCATGTCGAATTTTTCTTCCATGGGTATTTTTGGATCTGCAAATATTTCAAAGCTTCCTATAGTTTCAATGGATAGGGTTAAACTTCTAATCTGTTCATCCACTATTTTGGCTGAATCTTCAGCCTTGTTGTACAATAGGAGATCGTAGGATTTTACCAATTCATTCCTAGATATAATATAAGCACTAGTTCCTAACCCTAGGGTAAATAGGATAAGGATTAGGGTAGTAGGTATAATCATCCTCATTCCTATACTTCCATTATTGATTATAGAAGCTTTTATTTTGCCCTTTTCTTTTTTTCCAACCTTCTTTCTCCCTTTGTCCCTTTTAAAAAGATTGAAACTTTTATTGATTTTAGGTGCTTTCAATTTAAACCTCCTTTTACCCTTAGGATCCATTAATTTCAACTCCTTCATAATTTATTGGGAAAACCTATATCAATACTTATTAGACAAAAGTTCTTAAAATCCTTTATTTTTCTTTATATTTTTATTATTCAGAAAATAAAATATTGGTGCTAGGTTTGAACTTACTAAAGTGCCAGCACAAACTTTCTAACCATCATGACTTTATGACCCAAAGGGAAATGAAAATGGGAAGGTCCATTTAGCCTGCTAAAGTATTTTCGTGGGACCTTTTGCTTCTAAAATAAGTTCGTAAGTTAGTGCCAGGTTTAAATATTTTATGTCAACCTATTCTAAATGTAGGTACTTAGAAGCATTGAAGCAAGTGGGGAACCTAGTTGGCACTTACTAAATTATTTATCCAGTACTAGGTATAAATACCCAAATATCTACTGGAAATATACTGTAACTTTACTGTAACCAAATTGATAAACAAAAAAGATATAATTAATTTACTAAAAAACGGCAGCTTAATGGTAATTGTAGGTAGAGAGGGGGGTAATAATTGAGAAAGCTTGTTACATTTCTTTTGATGTCTCTTCTAGTAATCTCTTTACATACTCCGTCCCTGGCCAATATGGAAGAAAAGTTGGGAAAGCATTGGTCAGCAAAGATCATAGACAAGGACTTTTTAGCCCATTATTTTCCTTATTTGGCCAAAGAAGACTTCCATCGTCTTAATCCTGATGAACCCATAAGTGAACATGAATTTCTACTATCCTTTTCATCCCTATTGAAAAATAAGGGATATTCTATCACTAGATTAGGATGGAATAGTAAATTAACAAGGGCTCAAATGGCCATGGATGTAGGTGAAAAGCTGATAGAAATTGAGGTTATCCACCATGGGAGTGGAGACATTCCCTTTACGGATATTGATGGATTATCTAATGAAGCCAAAGAGGTATTGGCTAGCCTATACCATAGGGGTATAATAAAGGGGCAATCCACTACTAGGTATAATCCCTATGCCAATGTAACCCAGGCTGAAGCTATAGTAGTATTGCAAAGGGTGGACCAATTATTGGATGGGGTAAATAGCAAATAATATTAAAGCCCTGTCCAACTACTGGCTTTTACATCTTCCAGGCCTTTATACCCAATTTCCCCTTGTAACCATATTGTAATATTTTACACAAATAAATAATATATACTAAAGTTAAGAAGGTGATTTGAAAGGGGGTATTTGATGAAGAGACTGATTAATCTATTATTAGTATTTGTACTGATTATGGCCATGGCTGCTCCTATATTTGCAGATAAGGTTCCTAATCCAAACAAGCCCATAAACAAAGAGGAATTCTACTCATCCTTGGCCTCTTTGCTAAAGGAATTTGGATACCAATGGGAACCTATCAAGGGCAAGGGTACTTTGACCAGGGAGGAGATGGTAGAAACTTTAGGCAAATACCTATTAGATGAGAATTTGATTCCAGAAGGGGTCAGCATCTTACCCTTTAAGGACATAAAGAATATGAAGGATACTACTAAAAAAATACTCCTAGCCCTATATGAAAACAATATTATTAAGGGAAAGACCAAAAATACTTTTAACCCTAAGAGCAAGGTGACTTTTAAAGAGGCAAGGATAGTCCTAGAAAGGATTAAGGGATTATTAAAGGAATGGGATAAGGATAGGAAAAACATAATACCCTTCAAGGTAATCAATGTGGTCAGCTCCTATATGGGAGAGGAGGGTATAGTAGTAAAGGAAAAGAATGATAAGGTGATAGTAGCTATAAGCAAGAAATTTAGTACACCGGGATATGGTATTGAGGTAGAAAGTGTAAAAAGGGTAGGCAACAAATATGAAATAGGTATAAGCATAACTAAACCGGATAAGGACGCCATCCTGGCTCAGGTGATAACCTATGTGACTGCTAACATAGAGATAGACAAGAAGGATTTAGGCAAAAAGCCCTATAATTTTTATGTAAAGGAAAGGGTTAAGGATATGGTTCCAAAGAATATTCCCTTCAAACAATTGGATATAAAGGAATCCTATAGTGACCAGGAAGGAATAGGAGTAAAGGAAGAAGGAGATAAGCTTTTAGTATCCATTACTAAGGAGTTTCCCACTCCTGGCTACTCCATGGCCATAGAGAGGATTATATATGATGGGGATGAATATATGGTACGATTGCTCATTCTTCCTCCCAAGGAAGATGCCATACTACTCCAGGTTTTACAATATAAGACTATAGATATAGAGTTGGATAAAGAGGATATTGGAAAGGGCCCCTATAAATTTAATGTGGAAATAGTATCCCCTTAATCAGATCCTAGTCCCATACAATTTAGTATGGGCTATTTTTTTGTCTAAAATCATAGATAATAGTATGGTATAATGTATTCATGTAAAAAGTAGTAGTGAAAACAAGGTTATATATTAATTGGCATAGATTTACTTTCGGAAAGGGAGAATATACATGACTGATGGTCAAAGGATAGCCCAATCTGCAGCTATGATTGCAATTTTTACCTTAGTAAGTAAATTTTTAGGATTTATAAGGGAAGTGCTTATTGCTTCAAAATTTGGATCGGGATATGAGACGGATACATATTTTGTTGCCATGACGGCTACTGTAATTATTATGACCACCTTAGGGGCTTCCCTCAACACTACCCTAATACCCATATTTACCGAAATAGAAGGAAGGATGGGTAGGAGGGCTAAATTGAATTATTTGAATAATGTATTGAATGTGGTATTTTTTATAACCATAATATTGGCCCTTTTAGGATTTTTTCTATCTCCTTTAGTGATTAAAGTTTTGGCTAAAGGATTTGAAGGTCCTCAGTTTGAATTAGCAGTAAAATTGAATAGAATAGGTTTGCCTATAGTTATATTTTTAGGATTTACTTATGTTTTTTCAGGTTTTTTAAATAGTAGTGAAATATTTGGGCCACAAGCCATAATGGGACTGCCCTATAATTTTGTCTTTATATTCTTTTTATTATTTTTAGCAGATAAGGGAGACATATCTGGATTAATGTTGGCTAGCGTGGTGGCAGCCTCAACCCAATTTTTGATTCAAGTTCCAGCTATAAGACATCAAGGTTATAGATATAGATTAGATGTGAATTTAAAGGATAAGTATCTGAAGAAGGTATTGTTTTTAATACTGCCCGTCCTATTAGGGTCAGCAGTACAACAGATAAATACAATTGTAGATAAGACTTTAGCTTCTAGCCTGGCAGAGGGCAGCATATCCGCATTGACCTATGCTTCCAGGGTTAATGATATGGTAATATCCGTATTTATAACGGCCATTAC
>JAAYEM010000093.1 GCA_012728725.1 Tissierellia bacterium
TAAAGTCTATAATCCTATAGTTTTTGAATATAATGGGAAATTTATTTAAACATAATATGAATTCTATTATTATTGCTTTTGTATAATCTATATTTTAAGTATACTAACCTGTGTTAAAAACCATAGGGATACACGCCTATGGCTATTTTGACATTAAATCCTGAGGGAAGGAATCAAAAATAGGCCTAGGTCGTGTACAAGGGATTTTTATTAAATTGTATTTATAATGGGGCAAAAATTCTATTAGGATCACTGACACGACCTCCTTCACATCCACTGATAAGTATATTATATTAATGATTTAAATAGATTACAATAAATTAATTATAAGGCTTATCTATTTAGTATTCTTGCTAACATGACCCCGTTGACACTAGCCTGCATTAGGCCCCGGGTTATTCCAGCCCCGTCTCCACCAACATATAAACCCTTTATATTTGTTTCAAATTCTTTATTGACCAGTACCCTATTGGAATAAAATTTAACCTCTACTCCATATAGAAGGGTTTCATCGCTGGCCACCCCTGGGGCTATGTTATCTAAGGCTATTAGCATATCATCAATGCTTTTAAGGATCCTATAAGGCAGTACAAGGCTTATATCTCCTGGAACAGCATCCTTAAGGGTGGGAATTATATTATTTCTATAAAGCCTTTCCTCGGTAGTCCTCCTTCCCCTTTTAAAATCTCCGTATCTTTGTACCAGTACCTTATTTCCAGAAAGCATATTGGCAAGCTTTGCAATGTGCATGCCGTATTCTAAAGGGGAATTAAAGGGTTTGGTAAAATGTTTTGTTACTAGCAAGGCAAAATTGGTATTATCAGTTTTTAATTCTGGAGACTTATAACTATGGCCATTGACTACTGCCAATCCTCCATCATAATACTCGGTGGACACCTCTCCAGCAGGATTTGAACAAAATGTCCTTACTTTATCGTCAAAGGTAGGGGCATAGTATATAAGTTTACTTTCATACATAACCTCATTTAACTCTTCCATTATTTCATTTCTAGTTTCTACCCTTACTCCAATATCCACATCCCCTGTTTCAGTGTCTATATGGTGTTTAATGCATATATTTTTCAGCCATTCAGAACCTTCCCTACCTACTGCTATTACTACCTTATCTGCATAGTACTCCTTGTCGGCTATTACTCCTTTAATATTCCTATTTTCATCTACAATTATATCCTTAACTGGATTTCTAAAGCTAAACTCTATTCCTATACTTTTCAAATGTTCCTCTATTTTGGTGTATATGACATAGCACTCTTCTGTTCCCATGTGTCTAATAGGACATTCTACCAATTTTAAATTGCTCCTAATGGCCTTCTTTCTGATTTCTTCTATTTCCCTTTTTTTATCTATACCATATATTTTTTTATCCGCTCCAAATCCTAAATAGATTTTATCTACATAATTTATCAATTCCTGAGTATTTTCATATCCTATGTAATTAGGCAAATTTCCTCCCACATCTGGTGACAGGGATAGTTTTCCGTCAGAGTAAGCACCGGCTCCTCCAAAGCCAGTAGTGATATTGCAGGGATTACATTCTTTACATACTCCATTTTCCCTTTTAGGGCAAATGCGTTTTTTAATAGAGTTGCCCTTTTCTAGGATTAAAATTTTTTTGCTGGGATCTATCTTTTTTGATTCCATAGCAGTAAAAATACCACAAGGTCCAGCTCCTACTATAATAAGATCATAATCCATAATTTAGACCTCCTTAAGCTAAACTAGCACCACTGTTATAATATACTATTTTTGCAAAAAAGACTAGTTTATATAATAAAAATCACTTATCCCTTTATTTAGAGGGGATAAGTGATTTTTATTTACTGATATTTAATTAAAACCAGGACCTTTTCTTTTTATGCTCAATCTTATAAAAGCCTTCTGTGGGTAGTTGCCTTTCATTGCATAGCTTTAATATCTCTTCTTTCTTTTCACAGGGTATTTTTGCTGCAGTACCACAGCTGGAACTAATTTGCCTTGGTACTGGCATTAATTTTACCGGATATTCTAACTCTTTCATAACTTTTTCAAACATCAATGCATGCTGGGTAATATGAAAGGTAACAACACAATATTCTTCCATCCTTTTCACCTATTTTCTAATATTTAATATATATTCTTCTCCATCTTTTTCCCTATCCACAGTATATCCTTTTCCTGTGGCAAATCTTGTAATATTTTCTACTGCCACCTGGCTATCTACCAATACTTGGATTGGTTCATCAGGATTGGATTCAAGGGCATTTTTTGTCATAATAACAGGTTCAGGGCAGGATCTACCCCTTGCATCTACTATCTTAGGCATTATTGACACCCTCCTTTTTTTCATATCTAATCTGATTGGCTTGTTTAACAATGCTATAAGCCGTAGTTAAAACAACTATTAGGCCTATTATTACAGCAATTTTCCCGTTAGTAGTGGGTCCTTCTCCGCTAGATGCTAAACCAAAGTTATGTGCAAAGGCAGCTCCTACTATTACCCCTAATATGGTAATTCCTGCATCTGTATCTCCTTCGCTGGCTAGGATTGTTTGTCTTACCGGACATCCTCCCAATAAAACTGAACATATGCCCGCCAATACCATTCCCAGGAAATTCCATAGGTGGCTGTTGTGGGCTATAGGTTGGCCTACAAATCCTAGATTAAAGGATTGGAAATTTAGCACCAGGTTTGCAATTAGATTTACTAGGAATATGCCTAATATCCCCCATAGGAAATGATAATCCCTTATTAACATGGCATCCCTAAATCCACCAGCCGTACAGATCCTGCTCCTTTGAAGTACAATTCCTACTATTATTCCAGCTATTAAAGATAGGGCAATTGGGGCTGCCATAGAGCCAGGGCCTTCAGTACTGAAAAATATAAAAGCCGGTTTAACAAGTAGGAAAATTAAAAGAACTAGAGCAATGGCAGGAGTTATGTAGCCAGATATTTTTGCTTGTTCTGTACTCCTTCCCAGGGTATAACCCTTTTTCAAAAATTGGATTCCTACAAATATACCAACTAGATATCCTATAAGACCAGTTAGGGCATTCAAATCACCATTGGCAAGTCTTAAGATCATCCTTAGAGGGCATCCCAAAAACATTAGGGCCCCAATTACTAAAAAGAAGCCTAGGAAAAACCTAATGAAGGGTGAAGAACCTCCCCTAGGCTTAAAATCTCCTTTAGCTATTGCAATTATAAAGGCACCAAATATGAATCCAATTATTTCAGGCCTAATGTATTGGACAACTGGGGCCCTGTGTAGACCTAATGCACCTGCAATATCCCTATAAAAGCAGGCAATACAGAATCCCATATTTCCAGGGTTTCCGAATTTCATAAGTATGGTAGCAATTAGGCCTATAATTCCACCACTGATAAACATCTTTCGTTTACCATCCATTACTAAAACCTCCTTGTAAATTAATTATCAATATCTATTGCTATTATATAGCTACTACTAGGATTAAAAAAATAAAAAATATCTATAGTGGCGGATATAACATAGATAGAATTAATAATATTTAAATTTTGTATAGAATAAGCTTATAAGGGGAAAGGCTACCATGAGTTAGTTTAAAGGATAAATTTAATGATAAGGGTAGGGTATGCTGAAATACAAGGAGGATAAGGGGAAGGGTAGGAAGGATGGTATTTAATCCAATAAGGATTCTTCCAATAAATCCATACTTACAATTTTTATTATATTTCCTTCAAAATCGATTATGCCTTCACTCTTCATATTTATCAATTCCCTAGACAGGGATGGACGAGGTATATTTAGTAATTCTGCCAGCTTTTTCCTGGTATAGGGAAGGGCTAGAATAGTATTTTCTTGTTTTTTATATTCAGATAATAGGAAACTGGCAATCTTTTTCCTAATGCTGTCTTGAGACAAATTGGAGATCCTTTCATTTAGCATCAATATTCTATGGGATAATACGGAAAGGAAATTGATCAATATTTGAGAGTTTAACATGGATAGATTTATTATATCATTTTTCTCTATATACATTATTTTAGTATCCTCTATAGCTGTTATGGTGGCAGGATAGGTGTGCTTATCTGAAAATACTAAGGATTCACCAAATATATTCCCTTCTTTAAAAGTATTGATGGTGGTAACTTGGCCAGATGGAAAAAGTTTTTGAATTTCTATCCTTCCTTCCAATATAATACCTAGGCTGATACAATCTTCTCCTTCTATGGCAACTACTTGATTTTTACTATAGTCTACTACCTTATAGGGGATTTTTTCCAGTATATTGGCTATATCTTCCCTATCTATATTTTCAAATAGTACGCATTTTGTCAATTTTTCTATATATTTAGTTAGTGTAAAATAATTGTAGGAAAAAATACAAAAAAGAATAGCCCCATATGTTATGATAGAAGTGTCAAAAACAAAAATCATAATAAAGGAGGCTATTCTTATGAATACAATTATACACGAAATTATAGAAAA
>JAAYEM010000094.1 GCA_012728725.1 Tissierellia bacterium
ATAGGGAGTTCTTGTTGTTCTGGGAATAGAAGGTATAATTAATTTCCTGCTAACAATTAAAGTTTCTTATTTGCAAGCCATGGCAATATGTGGATTTTTGGGATTGATAATTTAAAAAACTAAAAGTAGACAAATTTATGTTGACAAATTTTAAATATGATATTAAAATAGTAGGAAAAAATATCCGTAGGCTATGAATAGGAAGAGTAGGTCTATTAAGGTCAACAGAGAGGGAAGTTCACCGGCTGAAAGACTTCCTTGATACAATAGATCGAAAACCACCTAGGAGCCCAATCCCGAAATCAGTAAGGATATGCGCTGGCTTGCGTTATGGCTACGCTTAAATGAAAATTTAGGTGGAAACGAGTGAACACTCGTCCTAATGGACGTGTGTTTTTTTTTCATATTTTTTAGGAGGGGTGTGTTATGGAAGAAATAATTGTAGCTAAATTTGGAGGAACTTCTCTAGCAGATAGTAAGCAATTTAAAAAGGTAAAAGAGATAGTTTTGGCTGATGAAAGGAGAAGGTACATAGTCCCTTCTGCACCAGGGAAGAGGTACAAGAAGGACCACAAGGTTACGGATCTATTGTATATGTGTTATCAGCTTGCATCCCATAAGTTAAATTTTGATGAGGTTTATGGAATTATAGAGAAAAGGTTTCATGATATCTGCAATGATTTAAAATTGGAAATTGACATAGGGGAAATCTTGTCTGAAATCAAAGAAAAGATAAGGGCTGGAGAATCCAGAGACTATGTTGCTAGCAGGGGAGAGTACATCAATGGAATACTGCTTTCTGAGTATTTGGGTTTTGAGTTTGTCGATGCCAAGGATCTTATATTATTTGATGAAAAGGGACATTTTGATTGGGAAGGAACCAATAAAAAGGTAAAGGAGCTTTTAGGCTCCATCTCCACCGCAGTCATACCCGGCTTTTATGGGGCCAAGCCCAATGGGGAAATAGTAACCTTCTCCAGGGGTGGTTCAGATATTACCGGGGCAATCATTGCCAGAGGGGTAGATTCCATCCTATATGAAAATTGGACGGATGTACCTGGATTTCTAATGGTAGACCCTAAGATAGTAGACAATCCCAAACCCATTGAAACAATTACCTATAAGGAACTTAGGGAGCTATCTTATATGGGGGCACCTGTTTTACATGCAGAATCCATATTCCCTGTAAGGGAGGCGGGAATACCAATCAATATCAGGAATACCAATTCAATAGAAGATCCAGGAACCACAATAGTAAATGATCTATCCCCCATAGCCAATGTGGGTACCATAACTGGAATTGCAGGTAAGAAGGATTTTACCGTTATCGCCATAGAAAAGACCTTGATGAATCAAGAAAAGGATTTTTATAGGAAACTAATTACCGTATTGGAGACCAATGATATTACTATTGAACATATGCCATCAAGCATCGATTCAGTATCCTTGATAATACCCAGTGCCCAGCTGAATTCTAAGCTGGATAAGATAATAGAAGAGATTAGGATATATTGTAAGCCTGATTCAATAGACACCTATCCCAATATGGCCCTAATTGCAGTAGTGGGAAGGGGAATGATAAGGACCAAAGGGATTTCAGCCAAGGTATTTACAGCTCTAGCCAATGAGGGAATCAATGTTAGGATGATAACCCAGGGCTCAAGCGAATTGAACATAATAATAGGCGTGGAAAATGATGACCTAGAAAAGGGCATAGCTGCCATATATAGGGCTTTTAATTGAAAAAAATAGCTAGGAGTTGATGATATGATAAATATAGGTTTGCTTGGACTTGGAACTGTGGGTAAAGGAGTAGTGGAGATATTAAATAAAAGGCAAAAGGAATTGGAGGATTTGACAGGAAGGAAGGTAAGGGTTAAAAAGATACTAGTCAAAAATGTGGACAAGGATAGGGGTATGGACCTGGAAGAGGGTGTTATTACAGGAGATTTTGAAGAGATTTTAAATGACAAGGATATCAGTATAATAGTTGAGGTTACAAGTGATCTGGAGGAAAGTTATACTTATATAAAAAAGTCCTTAAGTGCAGGTAAACATGTTGTTACAGCCAATAAGGCCGTTGTGTCTAAATACTTTGAGGAACTATCCCAGTTGGCAGCAGATAAGGACCTGGCTTTTCTATATGAAGCCAGTGTGGGAGGAGGAATCCCTGTGCTTAAGCCCCTTAAGGAAGAATTGGCATTAAATAAGGGTATTATGATTCAAGGAATATTAAATGGAACCTGCAACTACATCCTGACCAGGATGGTAAATGAAGGTAAGGACTATGAGGAAATACTAAAGATAGCCCAGGACTTAGGATATGCAGAAGCTGATCCTACTGCCGATGTTGAAGGGGAAGATACTTTGAGAAAGCTGAGGATCCTGGCTACCTTGGTTTTACAGGGCAGGATTACTGAAGAGGATATTTTATCATATGGTATCAGCAGTATTACATCCTGGGATATAGAAAATATAAAGAATATGGACTCTACCATAAAATTGATAGGAGAAGCCAGGCTAACTGATGAGGGTTATATAGCCCTTGTCCATCCTACTATAATAAGGAATGATTCACAGTTTGCAAATGTAGATATGGTCTTTAATTCCATCATATTTAGGGGAGAAAATGTGGGAGAACTGAAATTTTACGGTCCAGGAGCTGGTAAGCTGCCAACTGCCAACGCGGTTTTAAGGGATGTGCTGGATATAATTAACGACTCCTATTGGAAGGGGAATCCCCTGGGAACAAATAAGCTTAAAAATGCCAACCATACATTTAGATCAAGATACTATATTAGAATATCAGGATCCGATAAAGAAGTATTAGAATTATTCCAGGATGCATTAGATGATATAATATCTGAAGAAGGCAATATTGCAATTACTACTAAGGAAGTGCTTTATAAGGAAATATTGGATAGAATCCAATCCTTAGGAATAGATAGGGACCAATATTTTATTGCTAGAATTATGGATTAGAGGGGAGAAAAATGAAGTATTATAGTACACGGGATAAAACAATTACAATTTCACCAAGTGAAGCCATTATCCAAGGCATATCTAAGGATGGGGGTTTGTTTGTACCAAAATCTATTCCCCAAATAGATGATCTAATGGAATTGACAAAATTGGACTATCGGGAATTAGCATATTATATAATGTCCAAATTTTTTACAGATTTTGATCCATCCTTATTAAAGGAAGCCATAATAGATGCCTATGGAGAAAAATTTAGCCATAAGGGTGTAGTAGCTGTTGAAAAGGTAAAGGATAGCTATATATTAGAATTATTCCATGGCCCAACCTTTGCTTTTAAGGATATGGCCTTATCCATATTACCCCACCTATTAAGGATTGCA
This sequence comes from Tissierellia bacterium, assembly GCA_012728725.1. GTDB lineage: Bacteria > Bacillota > Clostridia > Tissierellales > Tepidimicrobiaceae > JAAYEM01. Next base: position 3,363 of record JAAYEM010000094.1, read on the forward strand.
TTGAAGGCTAATAAGGTGGACAAGGAAGTAGTAATACTAACTGCCACATCAGGGGATACAGGCAAGGCAGCCCTCGAAGGATTCGCCAATGTAGAAGGGGTAAAAATAGTTGTATTCTTTCCTGAAAAGGGAGTAAGCCAAATCCAAAAACTTCAGATGCTAACCCAGGAAGGGGATAATACCTTTGTGGTTGGCATTGAAGGAAATTTTGATGATGCCCAAAGGGGTGTAAAGGCTATATTTAATGATAGAGAATTCAATGAAATACTGAATAGGCAGGGCTATATATTATCTTCTGCCAACTCCATAAATATTGGAAGGCTGATTCCCCAAATAGTATACTATTTTTATGGATATCTAGATCTTTTAAGGCAAGGGGAAATAGAATTAGGGGAAAAAGTAAATATAGTGGTACCCACTGGCAATTTTGGCAATATATTGGCAGCCTATTATGGTAAAAAGATGGGCCTACCTGTAAACAAACTAATATGTGCATCAAATGAAAACAATGTATTGACTGATTTTTTTAATAGGGGGGTATATGATAGGAGAAGGAAACTAAAACTAACCTCCTCTCCTTCCATGGACATACTCATATCCAGCAATTTGGAAAGGCTTTTATTCTATATATTAAATGAAGATGATGCAGCTGTTAAAGACAAGATGGAAAGGCTAAATATAGATGGTTACTATAGGGTTCAGGATATAAATATTGAGGATTTTTATGGGGATTATTCTACAGAAGAGGAAGTGACTAGGGCTATAAGGGATGTTTTTGTAAATTATAATTACCTAATGGATCCCCATACAGCAGTAGCCTACAGTGTATATGATAAATACAGACTTAGGACCAAGGATGATACAAAAACTATAATAGCAGCCACTGCCAGCCCCTTTAAATTTGGAAAGAAGATAGCAGATTCTTTAGGGTTAAATAGCCTTGACAAGGACGAATTTCAAATACTTGAGGAATTAGGGGATAGGACTGGATTAAAGGTGCCAGAGGGAATATCCTCCCTAAAGGACAAGGCAATAAGGCATAATAATTACTGCAGCAAAGAAGAAATGAAGGATATGCTGTACAAGTTTTTGAAGGTTGGTGAAGGCCATGATTAAGGTAAAAGTACCTGCTACCAGTGCCAATATAGGACCTGGATTTGATGCATTAGGTATTGCCTTAAATTTATATAATTCATTTACCTTTGAAGAGATTCCAGAGGGCTTGGAGATTATAGGCTGTGATGAAAAGTTTAGGAATAGGAATAATTTGGTATACACTTCCATGCTAAAAACCTTTAATAAAATCGGGTATGAGCCTAATGGGATTAGGATAACCATGGATACCCATATACCTGTATCTAGGGGATTAGGCAGCAGTGCTGCCTGTATATTAGGGGGAGTTATTGGGGCCAGTGGACTATCAGGCAACCTCCTTTCTAAGAGGGAAATACTCAGGATTGCTACGGAGATTGAAGGCCATCCCGATAATATTGCCCCAGCCCTATATGGAGGTATGGTGGTATCTGTCATGGATGGGGAAAGGGTTTATTTTGATAAAATAAGTATAGCCAAAGGGATTAAATTTATAGCCCTAATACCAGATTTCACTATTTCTACCAAAAAGGCCAGAAGCGTATTGCCAGATACGGTAGCTTATGAGGATGCAGTTTATAATGTGGGCCGGGTATCCATGCTAATAGCAGCCCTATCCAGTGGTAGGTTTGACCTACTAAAGCATGCTGTTAAGGACAGGCTCCACCAACCCTATAGAGGAAAACTGATTCCCAATTTCGATGATATAATCCAGACATGTAAAAGATTAGGGGCTTACGGTGTATATTTAAGTGGTGCCGGACCAACTATAATTGGAATAATAGATAAGGATAATAGTGAGTATACAAGAGGGATCGAAGATTATCTCCAATCCAATGGTTTGGATTGGGAAGTAAAGGAATTGGAAGTAGATTTAACTGGAGCCACTATTCAGGGAAAGGTCAGGGAGGATAAGATATACTA